>JAGRMP010000549.1 GCA_020441225.1 Maritimibacter sp.
CCGAGTCGACGATCGCGCCGCCGGTCACGGTGCCGTTGCCGGTGAGAAACTTGGTGGTCGAATGGATCACCAGCGTCGCGCCCATCTCGATGGGCCGGCACAGGTATGGGGTGGCCGAGGTGTTGTCGACCACCAGCGGCAGGCCGGCGTCGGCGGCCACCTTGGCAATGGCGGGCAGGTCGGTCGGTACGCCCGCCGGGTTGGCGAGGCTCTCGCAGAAGATCGCCCTCGTGTTGTCGTCAATCGCCGCGGCCACCGCGGCCGGGTCGTCGAAATCGACGAACTTGGCCGACCAGCCGAAGCGGCGGAAAACATGGGTGAACTGGGTGAAGGTGCCGCCGTAGAGCCGGTTCGAGGTCACGATGTTCAGCCCCGGGCCCATCAGCGGATAGAGCGCCATCAGCTGCGCGGCATGGCCAGACGAGGTGCAGACCGCCCCGGCGCCGCCTTCGAGCGCGGCGATCCGGTTCTGCAGCGCGCCCACGGTCGGGTTGGTGAGGCGCGAATAGATGTAGCCCACTTCCTGCAGGTTGAAGAGCGCCGCGGCATGGTCGGCGTCGCGGAACTGGAAGGCGGTGGTCTGGTAGATCGGCACCTGGCGCGCGCCGGTGGCCGGGTCCGGCGCATAGCCTGCGTGGACCTGCAGCGTGTCGAACCCCTGCGGTTTGTGGGTGGTCATGTGGTCTCTCCCTGGTAAAGTCCGGTTCGTGGGTTTTGGCCGGAAGCTAGGGCATGCCGCGGCCTGGGGCAATCGGTCGCAGGCCGGGCGGGGGCGAAAAGAACCGGATTTCGCCGCGCGCAGCGGCTCTGGAATTCCCGCCGGGGCAGGCTAGTCTCGACGGGACAGACGCCCGGAGCCCGCCATGCCCACGCCGTTTCACCTTGCCGTCAACGTTACCGACCTCGACCGGGCGCGCGCCTTCTACGGCGGGCTGCTCGGCTGCGCCGAGGGGCGGTCGACCGAGACCTGGGTCGATTTCGACTTCTTCGGCCACCAGCTCAGCCTGCATCTCGGGCCGCCCTTCGCGACGGCGGACACCGGCAAGGTCGGCGATCACCTCGTGGCGATGCCGCATTTCGGCGTGGTGCTGGGGTATGAGGCCTGGCGGGCGCTCGCCGACCGGCTCGAAGCGGCCGGGGTCGACTGGGTGATCGCGCCCACGGTCCGTTTCGCCGGTGAACCCGGCGAGCAATGGACGATGTTCTTTCGCGACCCGTCCGGAAACCCGCTGGAGATCAAGGGGTTTCGGGACATGGATGATGTGTTTTCCGGTTAGTCCGGCGCGAGCGGCAGGAGCCGGCTGTCGGCAAGCGCCGCGGTCCGGTGGTGGCCGATCTCCTGGGCCTCGGGGTCGCCGGCGAAGGCGAAAAACCGTTCGAGGCTCGCCTGGCGGACGAGCAGGACCCGGTCCCAGCCTTCGCCCTCGGGGCCGATGAACCAGCCGCCGCCGCTGCCTGCGAACAGCACCGCGCCGCCCGAATCCGCAAGCAGCGGCGCGATCCCGGCTTCGTAGCGCGCATAGGCCTCGCAGCCTGAGATCGGTTCCGTCGGGGCGAGATGCGGGGCATGGGCATAGTCGGCGAAGGCGCGAAATTTCAACAGGTTGAGCATGACCACCGGACCTTGCAACCCGCGGTTCAGCGTCGCAATGGCGGTGGTGTCGGTCGGGGCAAGATAGGGCATCACAGCCCCGCCAGCCCCCGGGCGTGGTCGCGGATGTCCTCCGGCCAGCCCGCAATCGCGGCCGCGAAGCCCTTGCCGCCGTCACCGTAGAGCGCGCGGATCGCTTCTTCGTAGCCGGGCAGGTTGCCCGCGATGGCGGACAGGAAGGCATAGGCGGCGTCGCGTCCTGCGGGGGCGGTGGCCCGGTCCGGCTCTGGGGTGCGGCGCATCTCCGCCTCGACCAGCCGGCGCAGTGCGGCCGAAGCGCCGCCGCGTTGCTTCGCGAGCCAGTCCCAGTGCCGGGGCAGGAGGGTGACTTCGCGGGCCTTGACCCCGAGCTTGGGACGTCCGGGACCGCGCTGGGGCGTGCCGTCGGGGCGGAACCCTCGGGGCGGACGGTCTTCGGGCGCGCGGCTCGACAGGTTGAGATCGACCTGCGCCCCGTTGCGGTCGGAAAATACCAGCAGCCCCTCGGGATGTGCGCCCTCGCCGCGCGCGGCAAGCGCCGCGGCGAGGCTGTCTGCGGTGCCCTGCCCGACGCGGCGGGGGCCGATGAAGGCGGTGTAGGTCTCGGTCATATCGTTTAACCCGGATTAAAACTGAGGATGTATTACACCCGGGTAAAAAATGGCGCAACGCAAAAATTCATCCGCCCGGGCGTCGAACCGGCGCTGTCACCGCGTCGTGATTGGTGAAATCGCCCCCCTCCCGTACACTCCGGGATCGATGCGGGACCCCGATCACCGGGGACGCCGGTTTTGGGGAGATCCGTCATGTCACGAAAAATCCGCCCGTCGGTCGTTGCCGTCCTTGCGCTCATCGGCGCGGGGCCGGCGCTGTCGCAACAGGTCGAAGAGGTGCATTTCGAGCCCGGGAATTACGGCACCATGGTCACGGGGTCGGTCACGGGCGACGCTTTTGTCGATTACACGCTCGGGGCCAAGGCCGGCCAGCAGATGTTCGCCGAGCTCACCGTCGCCAAGACCGACGGCGACGGGGTGGCCTATTTCAACATCATGCCGCCGGGCGCCGAGTGGGAGGCGCTCTATGTCGGCTCGATGGACGACGACAATTCCGAGACGGTCGAACTGCCGCTCGACGGGGTCTACACGATCCGGGTCTATCTGATGGGCAACGATGCCGACACCGGCAAGACGGTGGATTTCAACCTCGATCTGTCGATCCAGTAGCCCCGGGCTGGAGCCGCTTGTCACGCCCGTGGGGGCACGGGCTCAGAGCTGGGTCAGGGTGCGGAAGCCGAGATAGCCGACCAGCACCGAGAGGGCGAGCAGGTTGCGGCTGCGCACTTCCCATTTGCCGCGCCAGGCGTTGCCGATGATCGCGAAAATGAAGACATGCAGCGCAATCGAGACCGCGATCGCGAACATCCGGAACCCGCTCGACTCGCCGAAGTCGAAGTAGAGCGTCACATCGGTCCAGATCCGCGTGAACACGCCGAGACAGGCGTAGAGCAGAAAGACCGGGACGTCCCAGATCGTCAGCGGCTGGGCCTTTTGCGCCGATCCGAGCGCGTAAGGGTGCGGCGGCAGGGCATCCGGGTTGTCGAGATCGACCTCGGTGAAGCTGGTGTCGACCAGGGCCATGCCGCGCCGGCCACGCTGCAGATCGAGCCGCTTGGCAAAGTCGTTTTGCGAAGGTTTGGCCGTGCGTGGGGTGCTCCCCGATCCGCGGGCGGTCCTGAGCAGACGCTCGATGTCGCTCTCGGCGACGGTTTCGCCCATCGTCTGCCGGGCGGCTTTTTTTCCGGCGGGGTCGATCATGGTGTGTTCCCGCCTTGCGCCGGCCGCACATGAGCAGGCCGCGCGGGGTGGAGCGTGCACGCAATGGGGCACGCGGCGGCAGTGCGCCTGTGCAGGGGGGCAATAGCGTGGCCGGTCCGTTCCCGCCGATGCGGGAACAATCGGTGTCGCATTGCCTCCTGTGTCGTTCGAGCCGTCATGTGAACCAGATACGGAAACCCTATGGCCACGAAGTAATTACAATGGAATTCGGCGAAAACATGGTGCTGGCGGGCTGCCAACGTGACATTTGCGGCGCAGGATCTCATGCCGGGTCAGCTCAAGGGCGGGCCGCGCGGCTGCGTTGTGTCGCGAAGCCGTGCGGTCGAGCGGGCTTTCCCGGGGCGCGCGACCGCCCGGCCCGGCAGGGGGGGCGGCGTTGGGGCTGACGGCGGGGCTGCAGCCGTGGCAGGCCGCGCGCGCTACCGGGTCCAGTAGCCTGCGCGTTTGATCTGGTTGCGGAGCGCTTTTTCGCGCCGCGGCAGATTGTCCCGGTCGAACAGGTCGCGCAGCTTGCGGCCGCGTCCCTGGAAGATCATTCGCCGCATCGGCTCATATTGCTTGAGCACCTTCTTGATGCGATTCGGCGCCGCCGCCGCCTCGATGACCTCGATCGCCCGGTCGCTCTCGCGCGCATAGGCGAGCGGCAGCACCCGCCAGTGGCAGGTAACATCGCCGTCGAGCCCGTCGAGCTCCGGCCCGGGCCGTCCGCCGCCCAGGGCGTGGACCACGAGCGGCAGGGCGACCTGGTCGAGCCAGGGGTCGAGCGGCTGGAGGGCCAGTTCCGGTGGCGGGTCGTCGCGGATCGATAGCGCGGTGCGCAGGAACATCTCGCCGAACCGGGCGGGATCGGCGCCGTAGAACCAGCCGGCGTTGAAGTAGAGATAGCGCTCCCAGTATTCGTCGGGCTGGGAGCGGTCGAGCGAGCTTTCGAAATCGAGGTCGAAGCGATCGTAGAGCGCCTTCCAGATCTGCGCATAGCCGGGACCGTAAAGCTCGATCACCGGCCAGGTGCCCTCCCGTCGCATCGAGGCCGCGGGCCGGTCGAAGGCGAAGGGCAGGGCGGAAAGCGGACCGGTCACCACCGTGTCGCTGTCGAAAAAGACAAAGGGCTCGCCGGCGGGCAGGACGGTCAGCGCTTCGATCTTGTTGCCCTGCGGATAATCGGCGCCGAAATGGACGGCCGGGAAAGGCACGATCTCGGCGCCGAGGTCCGCGAGCGCCGCGCGGGGGGCGTCGGCGATCCGCGGATCGCCCGGCCAGGCGCCGCCGGGGGCCGGCTCGGCAACGATCAGCCGACCGGAAAACCCGGGGTCGCAGAGCCGCAAAGACGCCGCAAACAAAAGCGCTTCGTACTGCAGCCGGCCGGCCTGTCCGACGATCAGGATGTTGAACCTGTCCGCTTTTTCCATCACTTCCTTGCCCTGCCTCTCTGCAACTCCCACTATATGTGCAAGCGGCGCGAACAAAAGCCGCGAACGCCTTGAGTGGAGCCCCGATGCGACCCGATCGTTCCGTTGTCTGTCCCTTGTCGCGCCTCGTCGCCGGCACTGTTGCCGCGCTGGCCGCGTTGGCTCTGCCGGGGTGGGCGGAACAATTTACCACTGCGGAAGAGGTCAAACCGATGCTCGACTTCACGCGGGCGGACTGGGTGTCGTTGCGCGAGTACAACGGTGACGATCAGCTCCTGTTTACCCATATCCTGGCCTGGCGCTGCGGCATCGACCGGATCAGCTATGCGGTGAACGGCGGCAAGCGGGAAAGGCTGGTGGTCGAGCCCTGCTACGAAGGCGAGACCCGCCCCAACGATTTCAAGGACAAGGACATTCTGCCCTATGTCACCTTCCCGGCGGGGTCGGTGGAGGCGGTGACGGTCTGGCTCAATTACGACGACGGCAGCGCCGACACGGAAGACTATTCCCGCAAGGCGATCCTGTCGCGTTGAACTTTCCGGCAGCCGCGCGGGCCCGCGACGGTGCGGGGCCCTTCCAATCGCCCCGATTTCCGCCTAAACCGGGTGGAACCGGCGCCGGAACCCATGAAGCACGGACAAGAATGCAAACCATCACAACGACCGAGGCCCTGGCCGATTTCTGTGCCCGCGCCGCCCGACACCCCTACGTAACCGTCGATACGGAATTTCTGCGCGAACGGACCTACTACTCGAAGCTGTGCCTGGTGCAGCTCGCCGTGCCCGGAGAGGGCGAAGGCGACGCGGTGCTGGTCGACCCCCTGGCGGACGGGCTGTCGCTCGAGCCGCTCTACGCCCTTTTCCGCGACGCGGGCGTGGTCAAGGTGTTTCACGCCGCGCGGCAGGATCTCGAAATCTTCTACGTCGATGCCGGGCTGATCCCGCATCCGCTGTTCGACACCCAGGTGGCGGCGATGGTCGCGGGCTACGGCGACCAGGTGGGCTACGAGACGCTGGTGCGCCGGATCGCCAAGGCGCAGCTCGACAAATCGTCGCGCTTCACCGACTGGTCGCGCCGGCCGCTGTCGGAGGCGCAGAAGAAATACGCGTTGGGCGATGTGACCTACCTGCGCGAGATCTACGAGGTGCTGGCGGAAGAGCTGGCGCAGAGCGGGCGCGCGGCCTGGGTCGAAGAGGAAATGGCGGTGCTGACCGACCCCGAGACCTACCGGGTCGAGCCGTCGGAAGCCTGGCAGCGGATCAAGACGCGGACGAACTCGGGCAGGTTTCTCTCGGTGGTGCGCGAGCTTGCGCGGTTCCGCGAGGCCTATGCGCAGTCGCGCAACGTGCCGCGCAACCGGGTGATGAAGGACGATGCGCTGTTGGAACTGGCCTCGACCAAGCCGGCGACGGCGCAGGATCTCGGCCGCTCGCGGCTGCTGTTGCGCGAAGCGCGGCGCGGCGAGATCGCCGACGGGATCCTCGCGGCGGTCAAGGCCGGGTTGGAGACCCCGTCCGACGAGATGCCAAAGCCGCCCGACAACGGGCGCGAGAAACTGCAGGTCAACCCGGCGCTGGCGGATCTGCTGCGGGTGCTGCTCAAGGCCCGCTCGGAGCAGGAGAAGGTGGCGCAGAAGCTGATCGCCTCCGCGTCCGATCTCGACCTGATCGCGGCGGGCAAGCGCGACGTCGCGGCGCTGAGCGGCTGGCGGCGCGAGGTCTTCGGGGCCGATGCACTCCGGCTTTGCGAGGGCAAGCTGGCGCTCGCGGCGGCAGGGTCCAACGTCAAGGTCATCGAGCTCTGACAGGTGCCGCCCGGGTCTCGGACGGGCGGGCGGTCAGGACCGGGAGACGGAGGCGACGGGGGGACCGGCATGTCGGCCCCTGGGGCGGTGCCACCTGCGGGACAGGCGGCGCGCGCCGGTCGATGGCCGGCGGTCCGCTGGCTCCGGTCCGCCGGCGCAGGGTGAGGGACCCGCGGCGCGATTGCGCCGCCGAACTCCTTTCGAAAACCTTAACGCGGCGAAAGCGCTCGCGCGCTTTGTTGCGTAAGTGTCTGTCCTTACATCGTTATTTCTGGTCCGCTGAATCCAGAAATCCGGATTTCTGGATTCCGTCGCACCCGCGGCCTGGCGTGCAATCTCGGTGCGAGATCACTTGGAGATTTCGGCAAATGGCGGCGTCAGTCGGCGCGGTTGCCGGCGGCGACGTCCGGCCAATTGGACCGGGCCGTCGCCCGCCCGCGGCGCAGGCATGTCGGCCGGGTGGCCAACCGGCGTCTAGCGCGAGGCGGTCCGCGAATTCTGCGCGCCCATCACCCTGATCGCGCGGATGCCCGCAAGCTCGATGTTCGGGATAAAGGCCGCTGCTTCGATGGTCCGGGAATAGGGCGTCGAGGTGGCGGTGGCCCACCGCGGGGTTGCGACCTTGAAGACATAGCTCAGCACGCCGTTTTCCGGTTTGCCGTCGTTTTCCGCCACCAGCTCCGCGTCCCAGTAGCCCAGCCGCGGCGGCAGGCCGGTGGCGTGAACGATGGCGCCCGCGGTGGTGCGTTCGATCGTGAGCGCGGTGACCTGGTCGACCACGAGACGCCGGTCTGTCGTCTGTTCCCAGCCGCCTTCGGGTTCCAGCGCCACGAGCCCGTTGTCCGACCCGAGCGAGTTGAACCAGGTGAGCGGGTTGAGGTTGATGCCGGTGTCGCAGGCGGCGAGGCCAAGGCCGAGGCCGAGCGCGACGAAGATGCGGGCAATGCGGGCCATGCTGTATTTCCCCCGTGGTCCTGCTTCTGACTAGCGCAGGCGGGCTGGTTTGAAAAGGCAGCTTGTCGCGGGCGCGCGGCGGCACTGGACCTTTCGCCCCCGGCTGCCTAGGTGAAGCCCAACGGACAGGAACCGCCACAGGAGCTGCGCATGGCCACGGAAGCCTTCGAAGAGATCGTCGAGGATTTCTCGTTTCTTGACGATTGGGAAGACCGCTACGCCACGGTGATCGACCTCGGCAAGAAAATGGACCCGCTCGAGGACGCGCTGAAAGTGCCCGCGACCAAGGTGACGGGCTGCGCCAGCCAGGTCTGGCTGGTGCCCGAGATCGCCGGCGGGACGTTCAGTTTCCGCGGCGATTCGGATGCGCTGATCGTGCGCGGGATCATCGCGGTCCTGAAAGCGCTCTACGCGGGTGTGCCGGTGGCCGAGGTGGCGAAGATCGACGCCCAGGCAGAGCTTGGCCGGCTGAAGCTCGAGGAGCATCTCTCGGGCCAGCGCACCAACG
>JAGRMP010000550.1 GCA_020441225.1 Maritimibacter sp.
CCGACATGTGCCGCGCGAGGCTCGGACTATCGAGCTTTTCGGCGTCAAACCGATGGCCCTTCGGCTTTCCCGCAAGTGCTGCGCGGATACGGGCACCGAACGTCTCGGGCGCCGAACACAAGGCGGGGCGCAGGTCGACGCCGCCCTCGTCGCCCATGCAGGGGTAGAGCACGCCGGTGGCGCTCACGCGCAGACGGTTGCAGGCGGCGCAGAAGTTGCAGCTGAGCGGAGAGATCAGGCCGAGGCGGCCGCCGGTCTCCGCGACGGTCAGGTAGCGCGCCGGGCCGCCGGTGGTCGCTGCCATCGGCACCAGCGTCCAACGCTGCGCAAGCGCCCCTTCGAGCGCCGTCATGGGCAGGAAGGTGTCCGCGCGATTCCGAATACTCTCTCCAAGCGGCATCTCCTCGATCAGGGTCAAGTCCATGCCGCGGCCATGCGCGAACCGGATCAGGTCGTCGACCTCGGTCTCGAAGGCGCCTCGGGTCGCGATTGCGTTCAGTTTCACCTTCAGTCCCGCGGCCAGAGCCGCGTCGATCCCCGCCAAGACCTTCTCGATGCGGCCAAAGCGGGTGACGGCGCGGTAGCGGGCAGGATCGAGCGTGTCGAGCGAGACGTTGACGCGGGCGACGCCACAGGCAACGAGGTCGCGAGCGTAGCGCGCGAGCTGCGTGCCGTTGGTGGTGAGGGTCAGTTCGTCGAGCGCGCCGGTGCCGAGATGGCGCGACAGACTCGCGAACAGGCTCATTACATCGCGGCGCACCAAGGGCTCGCCCCCGGTGATCCGGATTTTGGTCACGCCGCGGCGGACGAACTCCTCCGCCACCAGTGCGAGCTCCTCGAGGCTCAGGAGCTCGGCGCGTGGCACAAAGCGCATGCGCTCCGACATGCAGTAGGTGCAGCGCAGATCGCAACGGTCGGTGACCGACAAGCGCAGATATGTGATCTGCCGACCGAACCGGTCGACCATCGCGCCGGGCCGGCGATCAAGCGGCATCGCGGGCCTCCCTCTGGCTCTGCGCCCAGGCGAAAACGGCCTGGACGTCCATCGGCATGTCGCAAGCGAGTTCGCCGCCGAACGCGGCCCAAGCCTCGGCATAGGTCGGTTGGACCGCGGTGAGAACCGGGATGCCCAGATCGAGCGCCCGCGCGATCAGGTCGCGAAATCCCCTGCCCTCGCTCTCGCCACGTCCGAAGCGGTTGAGCAACAGGAGGTCGGGACCTGCGTCAAGCTCGCGGTCCAGCGCCGCCGCGCATTGTGCGAGGGCCCCGGGGTGCAACCGACAGCCGTGCGAGCCATTGCCGAGCGGCTGCGAAATTCGGAAGACCTCGCCGGTCGCGATCGAGGTGAGGTCCATGTCCGCGCAATGACACTCGGGATCAGCGCGCCCGCGCGACTGGACCACACCGCTCAACCGCCAACCCTGCGGGCGAAGTTCAGCGATCAGACCTGCGACGAAACTGTCGATGTTTTCGTCCGCGAAACGGATGGCGGCGGGCGGTGAGGGGGTCATGCCAGGTCTCCCCTGGCGCAGAACGGGTGCCCCGACAGGCCGTCGCCGGGGCTCATTTCCGCGGTCTCCCCGG
>JAGRMP010000551.1 GCA_020441225.1 Maritimibacter sp.
GCATCGCCACCGGCAAGATGCATGCCCGCGGGCCGGTGGGCGCGGAGCAGCTCACGAGCTTCAAATATATCGTCGAGGGCGACGGGACGGTGCGCCCGTAGGGCGCGGCGGTTCGGCACGGGCTCGCGCTCAGAACCGGATGTCGATGCTCGTATCGGAGCCGGTGATCGCGATTGCGCGGCTGCGTGCGGCCAACTCCCGGGCGAGGAGGGCGAAATGCACCGCTTTCGCCGGCAGATCGCCGGGCACCGGGCCGCCTTCGAGGATCAGCCAATGGCCGGGCTCGACCCGCATCCGCTCCGCGGCCGCCGCGATGTGCCAGCCGCCGGCCTCGGCGCGCACCTGCACCCGGCCACCCCAGGGCAGCGCGCTTTCGAGGCACATCAGCGCAAGGAACACCGCCTTGGCGTCGGACCGGGGCAGGGCGCCCGTGACTGGCCAGTCGATCTCCATCCGCCGCCCGTCCGGGCCGGTGGCGATCAGGCTGCGGATCTCGTCGGCGGCCACGGTCTGGCCGGGTGCGGCCGCGCCGAAGGCGATGCGAAAGCTCTTGATCCGGCGGCGCGCATTCTCCACGCTCTCGGTGATGAGCGCGAGTTCCGGGCCCTCGGCCTGGCCGGTGAGCCCGAGAAGCTCGACGCCGTTGGCGATGGCGCCGACCGGGTTGTTGAGATCATGCGCCATGCGCGATCCGACGAGGGACACGAGATCCGGGCCCCGGGTCTGGTCCCGGCCTTGGTCTTGGCCCTGGTCCAGTGTCGCCGCGGGGGCGGAATGGAATGAGTCGTCGCGGATGGTCATGCCGGGCCCTTGTGGCTGAAGGAGAGGTGGAGATGAGCGGGATCGGCGGGCTTCTGGAACCCGGTGCGCTGGTGCGCCACCCCGAGCGGCCGGACTGGGGAACCGGCCAGGTGCAGTCGAATATCGGCGGCAAGGTCACGGTCAACTTCCGCCATGCCGGGAAACAGGTCATCGACACTGCGCGGGTCGATCTCGATCTGGTGATCGAGCCCTGACCGGCGCCGCGCCGGTGCGCCGGTGCCGGCCAGAGGCGGCTGCGGGCCGGGGAGGGGGTGTGCAATCTTTGGGGTCATGCGGGGACGGTAACACAACTCATGTGCGAATCAATCGCCGCGCGGCATCGACCGCCAGCCCGTCCGGACTGCCCCGAGGTTGCCAAACCCCGGGCGGAAACCTAAACCCCTTCCACAGGACACAAACCGGCGGGCAGGATGGCGACGCAGACCCCCGAATTCGAGCTTCGACTCGCCCGCGACGCGGCCGATATCCGGGCCGGCCAACGGCTGCGTTATGCGGTCTTCGTCGCGGAAATGGGCGGCGACGGCCCGATGGTCGACCATGAGGCGCAGCTCGAATGCGATGCGCTCGACGAGCGGGTCGACCATCTGCTGCTGTTCGACAAGGCCGCACCGGGCACACCCGCGGTCGGCGCCTACCGGCTGATGCGCCCCGAGATGCTGCGGCCGGGCGAGACCTTCTACTCCGCCGGCGAATACGACCTCTCGGCGCTCACCGGGTCCGGGCGGCGGCTTCTGGAACTCGGCCGCTCCTGCGTCCATCCCGCCTATCGCGGCGGACCGGGACTGATGCGGCTCTGGCAGGGTCTGCTTGCCTATGTCGAGCGGCACGAGATCGAGGTCATGTTCGGCGTGGCCTCCTTCCACGGGACCGATCCCGCGCCGCTCGCACCGGCGCTCTCGCTGTTGCACCACCGCCACCTGGCGCCGCCGGATCTCAGGATCCGGGCGATCGGCGACAATGCCCGGCCCATGGACCTGATGCCGGAGGCGGATATCGACCGGGCCGCGGCGATGCGCGCGGTGCCGACGCTGATCAAGGCCTATCTGCGCCTCGGCGGCTTCGTCGGCGAAGGCGCCTGGATCGACCGGCCCTTCAACACCATCGACGTCGGGATCGTGGTCGACATCGCCCGGGTGCCGGAAAAGATGCGCGCGTTCTATGCCCGCGGGGGGACGTCGTGAGCCCCTGGGCCGGAGACGGTCCGCTGCCGGCGCCCAGGCCCGTGGGGCCGGTCGGCTGGCTGCGGGTCGTGCTGCGGGGGGTGCCGATCCTGGCGGTGCTGCTCGCCGGGCTTGCGCTCACGCTCGTCCTGCGCCTCGTCGAGCGCCCGCTCTACGCCCCGGCGCGCCCGCTCACCCCCTGGATCACCGTCGCCGTCTGCCGCGCGACGCTGCGGCTCATGGGGCTGCGGCTGAGGGTGCAGGGCCAGCAGATGCGCGACAAGGGGGCGGTGGTCGCCAACCATACGAGCTGGCTCGACATTTTCGTGCTGAATGCGAAGAAACGCGTCTATTTCGTCGCCAAGGAAGAGGTGGCGGGGTGGCCCGGGGTCAACTGGCTTGCCAAGGCCACCGGCACCGTGTTCATCCGCCGCGACCGGCGCGAGGCGGGGGCGCAGATCGAAGTCTTTCGCCGACGGCTGCGAGCCGGGCACAAGCTTTTGTTCTTTCCCGAGGGCACCTCGACCGACGGGCGGCGGGTGCTGCCGTTCAAGACCACGCTGTTCGCCGCCTTTTTCGACGCCGAGCTGCATGAGTCCATGCAGATCCAGCCCGTCTCGGTGATCTACCGCGCGCCGCGTGGCGAGGACCCGCGGTTTTTCGGCTGGTGGGGCGAGATGGATCTGGGCTCGTCGCTGGTCAAGACGCTCGCCCAGGCGCCGCAGGGGGCGGTCGACATGGTCTATCACCCGGCGCTGCGGGTGGCGGATTATCCCGACCGCAAGGCACTCGCCCGGGCGCTGGAAGAGGCGGTGCGCAGCCCGCTGGCGCGGGCGGTGGCGGAGGATGCCGGCTGACCGCAGGGGGGCGTGTGGCGATGCGGGGGGAAGCTGCCTTGCGGCAGCGCGCCTGCGGCGGGCGGGGGGCGCCGCCTGCGGCGGCGCGGGACCCGTGGAGACGGCGATCCCTTCGACCCGGCTTTGGCGCTTGTGGCTGCGGCGGCGGGCGCCCGGCGCGTGCAGGCGGCGAGGCGGCGGCGCGGAGGTGTCGGCGGGGCGATCCGCTAGCCGCGGGCGGCGGCCAGCGCGGTGAGCCGGGCGACGGGATCCTCTGCCGACCAGACCTCCTCGCCGAGGGCGAGGAAATCGGCGATCGGCGCGAGCGTGCGGATCAGGGTCTCGGTGAGCCCGCCCTCGGCCACCACCGGCACTTCGATCATTTCGCTCCACCACTGGAACAACTCCGCCTCGGCCACGGTCCCGTCGCCCAGCCCGGTCCGGCCGACCGGGCCGAAGCTCACATAGTCGGCGCCGTTTTCGCCCGCGATCAGCCCTTCGTGGCGCGAGGCGCCACAGAAGGCGCCGACGATGGCGTCCTGCCCGAGATCCGCGCGGGCTTTGCGCACATGCCGGGCGCCGTCGGAGAAATGCACCCCGTCGAGACCGTGCCGCTCCGCGATCAGCTTGTGATCGGTGAGCACCACGGCAATGTCGCGGGCATGGCAGACCTCGCGCAACGCGTCCGCCCCCCGACCGATGGCGTCTTCGTCGCGGGTGGCGAGGTCGAGCCGGACGCAAGCCACCTCGACCGCGTCGAGCGCGCGCCCCAGGAGGTCGGGAAAGACGTCGAGATCGAAGCTCGGCGGGGTCACGAGGTAAAGCTGCGGCAGGTCCTGGTCGGCCATCATCGTCTCCGGGTTGCTCCGGGTGTCCATAGCCGGTTTTGCCCAGCCCCCCAAGAGGCGACGTGACGGTTACTTGGCGGGCAGGGTGGCTGCGAAATCGAGCGCGAGGCGCATCAACCGGCCGCGCCGGGCGTCATCGGCGACCAGGTCCGCATCCACATCGACGAACCCGCCCATCGGCCGACCGGTAAAATCCATCGGCCGCGCCCCGTCCACGGCGAGTGCCGCGGCTTCGTTCGCCTTGCCGACGCGGAACATCGCGCCTTTTGGATGGACGCCGCAAAGCATGTTTCCGTCGACGAGGAAGGCCAGCCCGCCGAACATGCGCTTTTCGGTGATCCCGGGCCTGCCGACAAGGTCGCCGCGCAGGATCTCGGCCAGGCCTGCATCGTAGGACATGCGCCTCTCCTTGCGTTTCGGGCGTGGCCCAGCGTATCACGCGGCGGGCAGACGTGAGAAGGCCGCAGGATGAACCATGCTGACAGCAACAGCCAGACCCGCGACACCCCCGGCGGTCCGACCCCGGCCATCGTGCTGGTCCGGCCGCAGATGGGCGAGAACATCGGCGCCGCGGCGCGCGCGATGCTCAACTTCGGCCTCGACCGGATGCGGCTCGTGGCGCCGCGCGACGGCTGGCCGAACGCCCGTGCCGTGGCGATGGCTTCGGGCGCGGGCCGTGTGCTCGACCGGGCGGGGCTGTTCGACGATCTCGCCGGCGCGCTCGCCGATTGCGACTATGTCTTCGCCACCACCGCCCGCGGCCGCGAGCTGGCGAAGCCCGTGCTGAGCCCGGAACGTGCGATGGAACAGGCCCGCGCGCTGGTGTCGGCGGGCAAGAAGGTGGGGGTGCTGTTCGGCCCCGAACGGGCCGGGCTCGAGAACGAGGACATCGCGCGCGCCAATGCCATCGTCACCGTGCCGGTCAACCCGGAGTTCTTTTCGCTCAACCTCGCCCAGTCGGTGCTGCTGCTGGCCTATGAATGGCGCCGGCAGGGGGGGGACGTTGCCCACGAAGTGCTAGCGAACACCGACTTCGCCAGCGGGATCGAGGTCGAGAAACTCGCCGACCACTGGGAACGGGAACTCGACCGGGCGGGGTTTTTCTTCCCCGAGACCAAGGCGGCGGGGATGAAGCTGGTGCTGCGCAACATGTGGACCCGGCTCGGGCCGACGACATCGGATGTGCAGCGGTTCCACGGGATGTTGCGGCAATTGCTGCGCGACCGGGGCGGGGCGGAATAGGGCGCGGGGGGCCAGCGCACGCGGCCGGTCCCGGAAGACGCCGCCTGACGGCGGCACGCCTGCGGCGGGCGGGGGGCGCCGCCTGCGGCGGCGCGGG
>JAGRMP010000552.1:0-297 GCA_020441225.1 Maritimibacter sp.
CCGTTCCAGTTCGGCAGGAAGGTGGAGCAGCCGCGCGCATGCGCGATCTGGGCCGCGACGCTGGTCGCGGCGAAGCTGAGAAGTGCCATAGGATTACCTGTATGTAGGAGGGAGGTGCGACCCGCACCGGCGCCGCGGTGCGGGTCGGCTGCTCGATCAGGCCGCTTCTGCGACGCCGGTTTCGTCTTCGGGCGTTGCGGCTTCCGGGGCTTCGACAAGCTCGGTCCCGGAGGTCTGCATCATCGGCGGGCACCAGGCCGCGACCGCCGCCCGCTGCGCATCGGTGAGCGTGGCGAA
>JAGRMP010000552.1:440-1767 GCA_020441225.1 Maritimibacter sp.
AGAGCGCCGCGTTCGGCGTCCAGTGTGCCCGGATGTCCGGCATGATCTCGACCTCGAAATCGTGCATCAGGCTGTCGCGCTGCCGGTCCCGTTTGAGGCAGGACTGCGTGGTCGCGGCCGTGGCATAGGCGACAAGCTTCGCCTTCTCACCCGCATCGAGCGCCCGAAAGAGGGCGAACTGATCGGCGGGAGATTTCGCGTCATCGGCCCAGGAGAGATCGAGCGCGTCATGCGCTGCGGCCACCTGTTCGAGCGACGTGCCGTCGATCTCGTCCATCTTCGCGTGGCTGCGATATTCCGGGCGCGCATCTACCTTGATCGCCTGGGTGACGCCCATGCCGTGGCCCAACACGTCGGTGACCAGCTTGAAGAGCGTGAGATCCAGCGTGGCCTCCGGGTGCATGGCCATCGCCGCCCCGAGCGCCATGGCCCGCTCGGTCTTCAGATCTTCGGTCAGCGAGGCGGGATAGGTGATTTCGCCCGAGTCCGCGGCGCCCGGGTCTTTTGACGTGCCGGACGCCTTGCCGGAGCTTTCGGCCTTGTCCTCGGGACGCACCATCCCGACATGCAGGGTGATCTTGCCCTGCGCCCAGGTGGCGATCACCCCGGATCGCGCAAGATCCTCCGCGCCATAGGCCTCCTGAAGGTCCCGTGCTTCGGCTTCCAGAACATCCATCCGTTCGTAGAGATCATTGTAGGCCTCATCCTCAAGGTCCTCGTTCTCCATCTCGCGCTCGAGCGTCTCGAGCTCGGCGGTGATCTCGTCCAGCCGCTTCTGGCCTTTCTCATCCGGCTCGACCGGACCGGGATAGACCCGGCCATAATCTGCCATGGCGGAATAGTCGTACCGGATCACCGCATCCGCCCAGGCAAAGCCCAACTTTGCGCGGGTCTCCTCGGCGACCGCCGACAACTTTTCGAGCAGGATCGCCTCGACCAGTTCGGAATCTTCGAGCACCGAATGTTCTTCGAGGAGATCGGCCGCGATGGCGCCACCGCGTGCCTCGTAGTCCTTCCGCACGAAGGCCCCGATATCGTCGCTGACCTGCACGCCGCGGGATTTCAGCGCATTGCGGACGATATAGGCCTGCAGGTAGCTGTCCTCCTTGGTCAACGCCTCGAAAACCTCGCGTTGCACCTCCTGGCTCGGGTGATCGGCAAAGGCCTTCATCGTATCGAGGGTGATCGACTTGGCCCGCGCCGCCGCGCGGATGTCGGGATGGATGAGCCCGTAGCGCAGGCGCCCCTTCACGGCCGCCACGGTCGTGCCGAACGTCCTCGCGATGGTCTCGGGCGTCTGGCCATCGACCTCCATCATCCGCGCGAA
>JAGRMP010000553.1 GCA_020441225.1 Maritimibacter sp.
GCGGTGGGTTTGACCATAAGTTTCATTGGGTTTCCTTGGGTCGGGCCGGCATCCGGCGTCGTTGACACTTTCGACCCCCGCCCTTACATCGCAAGGGTCCCGCGGAGGACGCTACGGCGCCCTTGATATGGGGCCGTGCTTGTGCCGGCAAGGACCTGCGCGGAGACGTGAACGAATAAAGTCGGGCGAGAAAACATGCTGGGTATCGGAACACTGGCCAAAAAAGTCTTTGGCACCCCGAACGACCGCAAGATCAAGGCCACACGTCCCATCATCGAGCAGATCAACGCCCGCGAGGAAGAATTCCAGGCGCTGTCCGACGAAGGGCTTATCGAAAAGACCGCGGAATTCAGAAAGCGCGTCGCCGAGGGCGAGAGCCTCGACGATCTGCTGCCGGAAGCCTTCGCCAACTGCCGCGAAGCCGGCAAGCGCGCGCTGGGGCTCAGAGCCTTCGACGTGCAGCTCATGGGCGGGATCTTCCTGCACCAGGGCAACATCGCCGAGATGAAAACCGGCGAGGGCAAGACGCTGGTCGCGACCTTCCCCGCCTATCTCAACGCGCTGACCGGCAAGGGCGTGCACATCGTCACCGTCAACGACTACCTCGCCAAGCGCGACGCGGACTGGATGAGCAAGGTCTACGCCGCGCTGGGCCTGACCACCGGCGTGGTCTACCCGCAGCAGCCCGATGCCGAAAAGCAAGCGGCCTACGCCGCCGACATCACCTACGCCACCAACAACGAGCTCGGCTTCGACTACCTTCGCGACAACATGAAGGCCGAGCTCAGCCAGATGTACCAGCGCGACCACTATTTCGCGATTGTCGACGAGGTCGACTCGATCCTGATCGACGAGGCGCGCACGCCGCTGATCATCTCGGGCCCGAGCCAGGACCGCTCCGAGCTCTACGTCACCATCGACAAGATCATCCCCGAGCTGGTCGAAGAGCATTACACGCTGGATGAGAAGACCCGCAACGTCACCTTCACCGACGAGGGCAACGAGTTTCTCGAAGAGCGCCTGCATGCCGCGGGCCTGCTGCCCGAGGAGCAAACGCTCTACGACCCCGAAAGCACGACGCTCGTCCACCACATCAACCAGGGGCTCCGCGCGCACAAGCTGTTCACCCGCGACAAGGATTACATCGTCCGCAACGACGAAGTGGTGCTGATCGACGAGTTTACCGGGCGGATGATGTCGGGCCGTCGGCTGTCGGACGGGCTGCACCAGGCGATCGAGGCCAAGGAAGGCTGCTCGATCCGGCCCGAAAACGTCACCCTCGCCAGCGTGACCTTCCAGAACTACTTCCGCCTCTACGAAAAGCTTGCCGGCATGACCGGCACAGCGCTCACCGAGGCCGAAGAATTCGACGACATCTACAAGCTGGGCGTGGTCGAAGTGCCCACCAACGTGCCGATTACGCGGGTCGATGAACACGACGCGGTCTATCGCACCGCCCAGGAAAAATACGCGGCCATCGTCGAAGAGATCAAGAAAGCCCACGAAAAGGGGCAGCCCGTCCTCGTCGGCACCACCTCGATCGAAAAATCGGAACTCCTGTCCGAGATGCTCACCAAGCAAGGCCTCAAGCACAACGTTCTGAACGCCCGCCAGCACGAACAGGAAGCCCAGATCATCGCCGATGCCGGCAAGCTCGGCGCGATCACCATTGCCACCAACATGGCCGGCCGCTGCACCGACATCAAACTCGGCGGCAACGTGGACTTCAAGGTGATGGAGGCGCTGGCCGCCGACCCGGAAGCCGATCCCGAAGCGCT
>JAGRMP010000554.1 GCA_020441225.1 Maritimibacter sp.
CGCGGATCACCCGGCCCCGGTCGGGCGCGAGCAGCCCCGCCGCGAGCGCCATCAGCGTGGACTTGCCGCAGCCGGACGGACCCATGAGCACGGTGAGCTTGCCCGGCGGCAGGGTGAAATCGAGCCCCTCGATCACCGCTGTATCGTCGTAAGCGAAGCCGAGGTGGTCAAAGCGCAGGCGCGTCATGACCGCCTCCCCGCCGGGTCGTCGCGCCAGAGCGAGAGCCGACGTTGCAGCGGCTGCAACAGCCCGAGATCGACCGCCACCAGCACCGCGACCACGACCAGCACCCAGGCCATGGTCTGGGCGGTATCGATCCGCGCGCGCGCGCCCGCGAGGCCGTCGCCGATCCCCCCCGCGCCCGCGAGCAATTCGGCCATCACCGCCACCTTCCACGACAGCGCCATGGTCGCGGCCAGCGCCGGGAAGACCTGGGCCGCCATGTGGGGCCCGTGCATGTGGACGAGCCTTGCGCCGAGCGGCACGCGGTAGACCTCGGCCATGCGGACCAGCGCGCCGTCGAGCGAGCGCACGCCCGCGACGGTGGCGGCGAAGACGAGCGGGCCGGTGGCAACGGCGATGGTGAAGACCACCGCCCAGCCGCCGCCGAACCACAGGAGCGCCATCACTACCCAGGCGATGGCGGGGACGCCGAGGAAGACGACCGCGACGGGCTGGAGCGCGGCGCGCAGCCGTTCGCTGAGACCGGCGAGGGTGCCCGCTGTGAGCCCGGCCCCCGCGCCCGCGAGCCAGCCCGCGACCGCGTGCCCGGCGGTCTCGGCGAGGGCCGGGGCGACCGTGCCGTCCCGCAGCATCGCCGCGAGCGCGCGGGCGGTCTCGGCGAGCCCGGGCAGCACCAGCGCACCGTAGACCCGGTGGCCCCACTCCCACAGCGCCAGCAGAATCGCGAGGCCCGCGAGGGACCAGAGCCGCGATATCGGGCGGCTTATCGGGCGCGCGGTCCGCACCCCCGGGCTCAGCCCCAGAAGAAGGCGTCGTCGGGCACCTTGCCGCCGACGATGCCGGGATCGAGCGCCATCAGGTTCTCGAAATAGAGCGCGATGTCGTCCCTGGCGTCGCGCGCCGAGACCACGTCGAGATGCACATGCGGCAACGACTTCGCGACAATCGGCGCGGGCAGGCCCAGGAGCGGCGCGGTGTCCCTGGCGGCCTCCTCCGGATCCGCCAGCACCGCGCCGCCCGCCGCCACGCAGGCCGCATGGGCCGCGGCGACGATCTCGGGATGCGTCTGAAGATAGGCCTCGCTGACCGCGAGCCCAACCTGCGGGATGCGCGGCCCCCGTCCGGTATGGGCGCCGTAGACCTCGGTCACGTCGAGCGCGCGCAAGAGCGGGATGCCCTCCTGCCCCGCTTTCAGGAGCGCCGCCGTCGCCGCCGGTTCGTGCATCACCGCGACATCGCCGCGCCCGGCGAGGAACAGCGGCACCGCTTCGCCCGGGTTGCCGACATAGTCGAGCTCGACGTCGCGGTCGGGGTCGAGCCCCGCCCAGCGCAGCACCATGCGGAACAGCAGATCCGGCGCTTCGTGGCGGTTCGAGAGCAGCACCTTCTTGCCTGCCAGATCCTCGATCCGGGTCACGCTGTCGTCGCGCGCCATCACGTAGAGCACGCCCCAGGTGATCACGTTGACCATGCGCGTGCCCGCACCGCGGTTGTAGAAATTGGCGGCCGCATAGGTCGAGGTGGCGAAGAGTTCGAAGGCGCCCGAGGCGATGCCCGCGCGCATCTGGTCGGTGCTTTTCCAGATGTCGAAGCGCGCGCCGGGCGCCGCGGCCTGAAGCCCCGGGTCCGCGACTGCGCGGGCGAAGACGGCGGAGGGCGAGGCGGGGATGCCCCAGAGCGTGAGCGGCTCGGCGGCGCGGGCGAAGCTCGGCGCAAGGGCGGCGGCGCCGATGCCGGCGAGCCCGCCGAGCATCGCGCGCCGGTTCAGGAGCGGGGTGGAGAGAGGGGTCATATCGCTGTCCCGAATGGGTGTTTCCGTGAAGGGGCGCGGCCTAGTAGACGACCGAGCCCATGGTGATGTCGTCCCAGATCTCCTTGACGGTCTGGTTCAACTCGCGTTTGCGGTCCTCGTACCGGGTGTGCAGAAGCGCGTGCGCTTTCTCGCTGTTGGGCGCGCCGAGGAAGTCGCGGTAGAGCGCCTGGACCTGCGGGTTGTTGTGCGACTGGCGCACTTTCGCTTTCGCATCGATCCCGTGCATCGTCTTGCGCCGGGCCTGGGCGAGCGGCAGGTAGCGCTTTTTCGACCGCAGCGAACCGCCGCCATCGACGCAGCCGCCGGGGCAGGCCATGACTTCGATGAAGTCGTAATCAGCCTCGCCCGCGCGGATCTTTTCGACCAGCGCGCGGGTGTCGCCGAGGCCGTGGACCATGGCCACCTTGACCTCGCCCACCGGCCCGCCGAGATCGACCGTGGCCTCGCGGATGCCTTCGAAGCCGCGCAGCGCGGTGAGCTCGATCGTGTCGAGCTCCTTGCCGTTCACCACCGCGTAGAGGGTGCGCAAAGCCGCCTCCATCACCCCGCCGGTGGTGCCGAAGATCGCGCCCGCGCCGGAATAGGCGCTCATGTGCGGATCGTCGAAGCTGGAGGGTTCGAGGTCCTTGAGATCGATCCCCTCGCGGCGCAGGAGCCGGGCAAACTCGCGCGTGGTCAGCACCACGTCGGTGTCGGGCTGGCCGTCGGTCGAAAGCTGCGGGCGCACCGCCTCGTCCTTTTTCGCGACGCAGGGCATGATCGAGATCACCCGGACCTTGGCGGGGTCCACCCCGAGTTTTTCGGGAAGGTAGGTCTTGGCGATCTTCGACAGCACCTGTTGCGGGCTGCGGGTGGAGGACAGGAGCGGCAGGATGTCCGGGTAATGGATCTCGGCGAAGTTGATCCAGGCCGGGCAGCAGGAGGTGAAGGTCGGCCGCGACCGGTCCTTGAGCCGCGAGAGCAGCTCGGTCCCCTCTTCCATGATGACCACGTCGGCGGCGAAATTGGTGTCGAGCACCACGTCGATGCCGATCTTGCGGGCGGCGGCGATGATCTGGCCCTCGACATTGCTGCCCGCGGGCATGCCGAATTCTTCGCCGAAGGCCACGCGCACGGCGGGGGCGAACTGCACCACGGTGGTCAGCTCGGGGTCGCAGATATAGTCGAGCGCGCGGTCGGTCTCGTCGCGTTCGCCGAGCGCACCCGTGGGGCAGACCAGCACGCATTGACCGCAGGAGACGCAGAGGCTTTCGGGGTAGCTGTCGGCGCTCCTGAGCGCCACCACCCGGTCGATGCCGTTGCCTTCCATCACCAGCGCGTCCACCCCCTGGTGATGGCGGCAGATCGCGACGCAGCGCTGGCAGCGCACGCAGCGGGTCATGTCGCGCACCATCGCGGGCGACGAGAGGTCGATGGGCCGTTGCTCGGTACGGGCCCGGTCGAAGAACCGGTTTTCCTTGAGCCCGACATATTGCGCGAGGTCCTGCAGCTCGCAATTGCCGTGGCGGATGCAGGTGGCGCAATCCTGCAGGTGGTCGGCCATCAACAGCTCGACCTGGAGGCGCTGCATGTCGCGCGCCTTACGCGAGCGGGTCTGGACCTGCATCCCCTCGCGCACCGGGGTGTTGCAGGACGTGACGATCTGGGGCGTGTCTCTGCCCGCCTGCAGGATCTCGACGACGCAGACCCGGCAGGTGCCGGGGGTGTGGTCTATATCTTCGAGTTCGCAGAGCGTCGGCACGTAGATGTCGTGGCGCCGGGCGCAGTGCAGGATGGTCTCGTTTTCGAAGGCATGGGCCGGCTTGCCGTTGATCGTGAGCGAGATCGTCGCCTCGGCAGGGTCGCGGGTAAGAAGATCTTGGTCAGGTCCACACATCAGGCTGCTCCTTCCGGGATCGGGTGTCCGGTGACGACGGAATAGATCCGGTAGCAGCGCATGCAGCGCTGCGCTTCGGCATAGGCTTCGGCGTCGGAGATGGTCTGTTCGACCTCCCCGAACATCAGCTTGCGCAGTTCCGGGTCAAGCTCGGGGTTGTGCACCCGGTACTCGTTTCGCACCGGGGTCTCGGCGACGTCGGAGCCGAGGAACCGGTTCTCGGCAATGAGCTTGCGCATCCGCGAGCGTTTGAAGAAGCGGACCGAGCCCTGCTCGACCCAATCCTCGATATTGCGCGCCGCTTTCAGCCCCGCCGCCATCGCGTAGATCAGCGTCGAGGCGCCGGTGACGCAATCGCCGCCGGCGAAGACCCCGGGACGGGTGGTGGCGAGCGTGTCATCGGCGGCGACGTTGCGCCAGCGGTCGAGGGAAATCCCGTCGCCCTCGATCAATGTGCCGTCCTCGACCTGCTGGCCAATGGCGGCGATCAGGGTGCTGCCCCGCAGGACAAATTCGCTGCCGGGAACCGGGGTCACCCGCCGCCGCCCGCTGTCGTCGGGCGCACTCTGTTCCATCCTGGCAAGTTCGACGCCAACGACCCGGCCGTTTTCCGTGAGGATCCGGGTCGGGTTGCACAGGGTGTGAAACTCGACGCCCTCCGCCAGAGCGGCCTCGACCTCCTCCTTCTCCGCCGGCATGTCTTCGAGCGTGCGGCGGTAGATCACATGGACCTTGTCGGCGCCAAGCCGGATCGCCGAGCGCACGCAATCCATCGCCACGTTGCCGCCGCCGACCACGAAAACCTCGCCCTCGAGCCTGAGCGGCGCGGTGCCATCGACATGGTCGTGCACCTTGAGCAGGAAATCGATGCCGCTGTGATAGCCCTCGCGCGCCGCGTCTTCGCCCGCGACCCCCAGGCTCGAGCCGGCCTGGCAGCCCAGCCCCAGGAACACCGCCTGGTAGCCGCGCGCGAAAAGCTCGTCGATGTCGAAATCGCGGCCCAGCTTCTGGCCGTAGAGGAACCGCCCGCCGAGATCGGCGATGATATCGGTCTCCATTGCCAGCGTGTCCTTGGGCAGCCGGTAGCTGGGGATGCCGATCTGCGCCATGCCGCCGGCCTGGTCGGCCTTTTCGAACACGTCGACCATGAAGCCGCGCAGGAGCAGGTGATAGGCGCAGGAGATCCCCGCGGGCCCTGCCCCGATCACCGCCACGCGCTTGTGCGGATCGAGCGGCTTGGTCTTCATGTCATGGGTGAACTTGAGCGCATGCGGCCCCGATTGCTGGTCGGCCACGTAGCGCTTGAGCGTCTTGATGCCGACCGCGTCGTCGACGAATTTGCGCCGGCAGGCCTGTTCGCAATAGCGCACGCAGACCCGGCCGCAGGTGGCCGCCATCGGGTATTTCTGCAAGAGGACGCCGAGCGAGTTCTCGGGCTTGCCGTCGCGCACATAGTCGATGTAGCGCGGCACGTTCACCTTGGACGGGCAGGCCTCGATACAGGGCGCGGTGACATAGGTCATGCCGTGCTGCGCCGGGATCGGCCGGTGCGGGGCAAGCTCGGCCTCCATCCGGTCGCGGAAGTTTCTCAGCGCGCCCAGGAGCGCGATACCGCAGGTCTGGCCGAGCCCGCAGAGCGAGGTTTCGGCCATCTGTTCGCCCAGCATCTCGATCTCGTCGAAACCGAGCGCGCCGTTTTCCGCGCCGCCGAGCCCGCGCCGCATCCTGTCGAGCGCGTCGCGGACCAGCGCCGTGCCCATCCGGCAGGGCGTGCAGGCGCCGCAGGATTGCTCGGCCGCCTTGGCCATGTAGTGGTAGAGCGCGTCGACCAGGCTCACGCTGTCGTCGAAGACGAAAAAGCCGCGGTCGCCGAGAAAGGCGCGGATCGGGTTGCCGGGATCGAAGGCATCGAACCCCGTGAGCGGGGGCTGCGGGGCCGCGGACGCGGCAGCGGTGGCGCTCCGATCGTAGGCAATCCCGTCCCACACTCCGTATGCGACCTGTGTCATCCCGTTCGCGCTCCTTTCTGGGCTTTGCGCGAACGGGGCCAGCCGTAGCAGCCGAGGGCCGCGTCACGCAGACAACGGTCTCCTCCCCTTTCGGCCCCGGATGTCGCACAGCTCGGGGCGGGTTTCATTGATCTCGCGCAAAGTCCCGCACAACACCGGGTCCGGCGGGACGATCCTGCCGCCGCCGCATGTCGATGCCGCCGTTTCGGACCGAAACATTTGAAATGAAACGGGTTAAGCTTCGAGAGCGGCATCGCGCCTCTGCCGGGGTCGCGGTCCCCGCCGGACCGCCTGGCCGGGACCCGGGCCCTGTCTCACTTGGCCCGGTCGTTGACCGGTATGCCGCCGGGACTGTTGCGAAATCCCAACACCGAAATTGACCAGAATGTTGTATAAGTGCATGATTTCGCCCCCCAAATATAGGTAATCCTGGGATCGGAAATCATATCTGGTTCGATTATGTTGATTTTTTCGTGAAGCGCAGCGAATCCGTTTCGCACTCGGCAACAATCCGCTCTATAATGCCCGCAATGATAACGGCGATCCGTGGGTGCCAAACAATCCACGGGCGATTGAGGAGCAGATATGAGTAATTCCCTTAAAGGGCTCGTCGCGAGCCTTGCTTTCGCGACATCTTTCACCGTGGCCGTTGCCCCCGCCTCGGCGGATACGCTCGACCTTCTGGGCCTGAAAGAATACCCCGACCAATGCGATCTGCGGCTGACCCGCGCGGCCCTGTCGCTTGACCTCGAGATTCCCGAGAACCTGGCCGGCGTGACGGATGTGTTCTGCAGCTGCGAAGTTGTCAGCATCGAGATGCTCGAGTTCATCCGCCGGAACCGGCACCTCGAAGTTCTTCTCGACTCCACGTCCAACCAGTGCGCCGGGTTTGCCAACGTGCTCGCCGACGTCACCACGGCCTCCATCGGTGGCGGCGCTTCCGGCCCCGACAACGGCCGCCTCGACGACGACTCGAACGGCAATGGCGGCGTCAAGGACGATGACGACAAGACCGACGACGACGATGACCAGAGCTCCGACGGCGGCGACCACGGCACCGACGGTGGCGACGGTGGCGACGGCGGCACCGATGGTGGCGACGGTGGCGACGGTGGCACTGACGGTGGCGACAATGGCACCGACG
>JAGRMP010000555.1:0-3774 GCA_020441225.1 Maritimibacter sp.
CCTTGTCCGCGAGCCCCTCGTCGAAGCGCGGCGCCTGGCTGGTGGGGCCGATGAAGGTGCCGGAGAAGAGATAGGAGAGCGACGGGTGGCGCTGCCAGTAGCGCACGAGCGAGCCGACCAGATCGGGACGGCGCAGGAACGGGCTGTCGGCGGGCGTCTGGCCGCCGACGACGATGTGGTTGCCGCCGCCCGAGCCGGTGAGCCGCCCGTCGACCATGAAGGTGAAGCTGTCGAGCCCGGATTGCCGCGCCTCTTCGTAGAGCGCTTCGTTGATCTCCTTGAGCCCTTGCCAGGAGGTGGCGGGGTGGATGTTGACCTCGATCACGCCCGGGTCCGGGGTCACCCGGATGACATTGAAATTGCCGTCGCGCGGCGGCTCATAGCCTTCGATGCGGACCGGCAGGTTCATCGCCGCCGCGGTTTCCTCGACCGCCTCGACCAGGTCGAGATATTCGTCGGACGAGCCGGTGGGGGGCATGAAGACATGCAGGATGCCGTCGCGCGGTTCGACCGCCATGGCGGTGCGGATCGGCATGCCCTCGACCCAATAGCTGTACTCGCCCACCAGCCAGTCGTCGGAACTGTCGATATCGCGCAGCCACTGGCTTTCGTCGTAATCCTGCGCGGGGCCCGGGGCCGGGTCGCGGCGGCTCTGGCGGATGCGGCGCGCGGGCGCGGGGGCGGGAACGGTGCCGTAGATCCCGCCGGTGGCCACGGTGCCGGGGCCGAAGAAGGGCGTGTCGAGGAACTCTTCGGTCTCGTAATCGGTCTCGTCCGCCTCGCCGCGCCGCAGGGCTTTGCGCGGCGGCAGCGCCTTTTTCCGGCGCAGCATCGTGTCGCGGAAATATTGTTTGAATTCTTCCGCTTTGGTGAGCGAGTTGAGCGGCAGCCGGTAGCCTGCGGGGCTGTCGCCGGGGATCAGGAAGAGCTTGTCGCGCCTTGTGCCCCAGAGGTCGGTCGCCCAGCGGAACCGCCGCCGCTTGCTCGCCTGCGCCTGGGCGAGCTGGATCGGGATCACGTAGCTCACCGGGTTGGCGAGCCCGTTGTTGAGCATCCGCACGAGCCGGGCGCGCTCCTGCGGGTCTTCGAGCTGGTTGTCCTCGACGGTGACGTTGTCGGGCAGCAGCGCTTCCTTGCCCATGAAATGCAGGGGATCTTCGTAGACCGGATGGGCATGGGCCTCGTCGCCCAGCTCCAGCGCGTCGAGCAGGCGTTCGGAAAACTCCGCCGCCGTCTCGTGGGTGGCGTGGCCGGTGTTCTCGGGCGCGATCAGATCGGCGTCGGACCACAGCGGCAGACCGTCGCCGCGCCAGATCAGCGAATAGGCCCAGCGGGGCAGGGGTTCGCCCGGGTACCACTTGCCCTGGCCGTGGTGCAGCACGCCATGGGGCGCGAAGCGGTCGCGCAGTCGGCGGATGAGCCGGTCGGCATAGAGCCGTTTGGTCGGCCCCACCGCCTCGGTCGTCCATTCCTTGCCGTCGCGGTCGATGGCGGACACGAAGGTGGGTTCGCCGCCCATGGTGAGCCGCATGTCCTGGGCCTGGAGCCGGGCTTCGATCGCCTGTCCGGCGCGGTCGATCTCGGCCCATTGCTGCGGCGAGAGCGGGCGGGTCACGCGCGGCGGCTCGTCGATGCGCTTGACCGACATGTCGAAGCTGAAGGTCACTTCCGCCTTGTCATGCGCGCCGGTGATCGCGGCGGCGGTCGAGGGTTCGGGCGTGGCGGCAAGCGGGATATGGCCCTCGCCCGCGAACAGGCCCGACGTCGGGTCCATGCCGACCCAGCCGGCGCCGGGCAGGTAGACCTCGCACCAGGCGTGCAGGTCGGTGAAATCGTCCGCCGGGCCCGCCGGGCCCTCGATCGGTTTCTGGTCGGCGGTGAGCTGGATCAGGTAGCCCGACACGAAGCGCGCGGCATAGCCGAACTCGCGCAGGAGCGCGACCAGGAGCCAGGCGCTGTCGCGGCACGACCCGAGCGCCTTCTGGATCGTCACCGCGGGGCTTTGCACGCCCGGTTCGAGCCGGATCGTGTAGTCGATGGCGCCAGCGACGTAACCGTTCAGCGCGACCAGCCAGTCGTTGGTATTGCCCTCCTGCGCCGGGGCCCTGGCGACGAAGTCCTGAAACACCTTGGCGCGGCTCAGCTTGCGCAGGTAGGGGCGCAGGTCCTTCTTCTGCTCGGGGGTGTAGGCGAAGGGCACCTTTTCGGCGCTGGTTTCGAGGAAGAAGTCGAACGGGTTGATCGCCACCATGTCGGCGACGAGATCGACGGTGACGGAAAACACCCGCGCGGGCTTGGGAAACACCAGCCGGGCCGACCAGTTGGCATAGGCGTCCTGCTGCCAGTTGAGGAAATGCTCCTCGGGCTCGATCCGGAGCGAATAGCTCTTGATCGGCGTCCGGCTGTGCGGCGCGGGGCGCAGCCGGACCACATGCGGGGCCAGGTTGATGAGCCGGTCGTAGTGGTAGGTGGTGCGATGGTTCAGTGCTACGCTGATGGACATGTGGTGCCGCTTATTTTTGCACTTGCCGGAGAAAACCGGGAAATGTCGTTAGAGTTCCGCCCGCAGGGCGTTCCCTTCTTGTTTGGAAGCGCGGAGCGAATAAGGTCAAGGGATATATGGGTTTAAGCCCGGATATCCGGGACCGTGGGGGAAATGGAGGCGAACATCTTCAACGAGATGAAAAATGGGGCAGAGGATCGCCCCGAATACCGCGTCGTCATCGACTGGCTCGAACGCAACGGCATCGAGGCGCTGCAGGCGCGCCGGGCGGAGGCCGAAGCGCTGTTCCGCCGGATCGGCATCACCTTCGCGGTCTACGGCGAGGGCGGCGACCCGGACCGGCTCATTCCCTTCGACATGATCCCGCGGATTTTCAACGCGTCCGAATGGCGGGTGGTGGAAAGCGGCTCGATCCAGCGGGCGCGCGCGCTCAACGCCTTCATCGCCGATGTCTACGGCGGGCAGGAGATCGTCCGCGCCGGGATCGTGCCCGAGACCATGGTGGGGGGCAACCCGGCCTTTCTTGAACAGATGCGCGGCTACCGGCCGCCGCGCGACGTCTGGGCGCATATCGTCGGCGTCGATCTGGTGCGCACCGGGCCCGACGAATTCATGGTGCTCGAAGACAATTGCCGCACGCCTTCGGGGGTGTCCTACGTGCTGCAGAACCGCGAGGTGATGAGCCGGATGTTTCCCGAGCTGTTCCGCGACGGGCGGATCCGCCCGGTGGACGGCTATACCGATATCCTCGCCGAGGCGATGCAATCCGTCGCCCCGCCCAATTGCGCCGGGCCGCCGACGATGGCGATCCTGACGCCCGGCCAGTTCAACTCGGCCTATTTCGAGCATTCCTTCCTTGCCGACATGATGGGGATCGAGCTGGTCGAGGGGCCCGACCTCGTGGTCGAGAACCAGAAGGTCTACATGCGCACCACCCATGGGTTCGAGCAGGTGCATGTGATCTACCGCCGGATCGACGACGATTTCCTCGATCCGGCCGTGTTCCGGCCCGACAGCATGATCGGCGTGGCCGGGCTGATGGAGGCGATGCAGGCGGGGAACGTGACCGTCATCAACATGCCCGGGACGGGCGTGGCCGACGACAAGGCGGTCTATACCTACGTGCCCGACATGATCCGCTTCTACCTCGGCGAGGAGCCGATCATCGCCAATGTCCAGACCTTCCGCTGCGACCAGCCCGACGACCTCGGCTATGTGCTCGACAACATCGCCGATCTGGTGGTCAAGGAGGTGCATGGCTCGGGCGGCTA
>JAGRMP010000555.1:3845-5606 GCA_020441225.1 Maritimibacter sp.
ACATCGCCCAGCCGACGCTGTCGCTCTCCGCGGCGCCGGTGCTGACCGACGACGGGCTCGCGGCCCGGCATGTCGATCTGCGCCCCTTCGTGGTCTCGGGCGCGACCACGCGGATGGTGCCGAGCGGGCTCAGCCGGGTGGCGCTGCGCGAGGGCTCGCTGGTGGTCAATTCGAGCCAGGGCGGCGGGGTGAAGGACACCTGGGTGCTGGAAGAGGGGGCGCTGTAATGCTGAGCCGGACCGCAGAGGGCCTGTTCTGGATGGGCCGCTATGTCGAGCGGATGGAAAACACCGCGCGGCTCATCGACACCGGTCGGCGGCTCGACAGCCTGCCGGGCGCGGCCCAGAGCAGCGGCGAATGGAGCTCGATCATCGTCGCGTCGGGCGCGTCCGGCACCTTTCCCCGGCCGCTCGCCGAGGCCGATGCCGAGAGCGTCTGCGACCACCTGATCCGCGATCTCGACAACCCATCCTCGATCGCGTCCTGCATCGAGGCGGCGCGGATGAACGCCAAGGCAGTGCGCAACGCCATCACCGGCGAGGTCTGGGAGGCGATCAACGACACCCGCCTGGTGCTGCGCGAACAGCTCGAGATGGGCCGCGACCGCACCACCCTCGTCGATTTCCTCGACTGGGTGCGCACCCGCGGCGGGCTCGCTTTCGGCAAGATCGACAACACCATGCTGCGCGACGACGGCTTCCGCTTCGTCCAGCTCGGCAAGTGGTTCGAGCGCGCCGATGCCACCGCGCGGCTGCTCGACGTGAAATACCACGTGCTGCTGCCCGACGCGACCGATGTGGGCGGCGGGGTGGATTACATGCAATGGGTGCAGATCCTGCGCTCGGCCAATTCCGCCGTCGCCTTCCGCCATCTCTACAGCCGGATCGTCGATCCGCAGGGCGTGGTCGACCTCTTGGTGCTCAACGAAAAGAGCCCGCGCGCGCTGGTGACCGCGCTGGGCGAGATCGCCGCCGCGCTCGACGCGCTGGCCTCGGCGTTGCCGGTGCAGCAGGCGCTGGCGGCGCGCGCGCGCGCGGCCTACGCGCGGCTCAGGGCGACGGAAGTCGAGGCGATCTTCGAGCGCGGACTGCACGATTGGCTGACCGGATTCATCGTCGAGACCAACCTGATGGCCGAGGAAACCTCGTCGGCCTTCGGTTTCGGCCCGCAGCTCGCAACGCCGCTGACGGAAGACGCGCAATAGAATCTCGGCACCGGCCCGGGCCGGTGCTAGAAGCAGCCGATACGATGACCGAATCCGGTCGGATCCCAGCGGAGATACGAGCAGTCCATGACCTACTGCGTCGCCCTGAAAACGAATGCCGGGATGGTGTTCCTGTCCGATACCCGCACCAACGCGGGCGTCGACAACATCTCGAAGTACCGCAAGATGTTCACCTGGGAAGTGCCGGGGGAACGGGCCATCGCGATGATGACCTCGGGCAACCTCGCCATCACCCAGGCGGTGATCAGCCTGTTGCAGGAGCATATCGACAAGCCCAAGGAAGGCATCGACACCCTGCTGACAGCGGATTCGATGTTCCGCGTGGCCGAGATCGTCGGCGACGCCATGCGCGAGATCCAGCAGCGCTACGGCACCAACATCGCCCAGATGGGCGAAAGCACGATTTCCTCGATCATCGTCGGCGGCCAGCGCGCGGGCGGTGGAATGCGGCTGTTTCACATCTACTCCGCCGGCAATTTCATCGAGGCCGGCGAGGACACGCCCTATTTCCAGATCGGCGAGCACAAGTACGGCAA
>JAGRMP010000556.1 GCA_020441225.1 Maritimibacter sp.
CCCGTCACAGTGATGCGCCCTGTGGCCCGATCCAGCCGTTCATGCGGCAGGCTTTCCGGCAGGCGCGGCCGCAGCAGTTCCAACGGATGGGCGCGCAGGGAGAGCCGAAGCGCCAGATAATCCTCGATCACCTCCTGGCCCAGCGTCATCGCCGGCAGCGCAACTTCCGGTTCCGCTCCACCTTCACCGTCAGCGCCGAAGAGGGGCAGGGGTTTCGGCCCTCGCAACGCCCGGGCAGCCCAGAGCGCATCGCGCCGATTGAGACCGAGCGAGCCGAAGGCATCCCCTTCTGCCAACCGTTCCAGCGCGTCCGGCCTGACTCCGGCCCGGCGCCAGAGGCTCTCTACATCGGGATATCCATTGCCGCGAGCGGCCTCGATCCAGATCGCATCCTCCTCCCGCATCCCCTTGATCTGTCGAAACCCGAGCCGGAACGCCAGCGCCCCGTCGCCGCGCGGCTCCAGGGTGCAATCCCAGACCGAATGATTGACCGATACGGCCCGGATCTCGACGCCGTGCTCACGCGCGTCGCGGACCAGCTGAGCCGGGGCGTAGAAACCCATCGGCTGGCTGTTCAGCAGGGCGCAGGTGAAGACCGCCGGATGGTGGCGCTTTAGCCACGCCGAGATATAGACCAGCCGCGCGAAGCTCGCCGCATGGCTTTCCGGGAAACCATAACTGCCGAAGCCTTCGATCTGGGCGAAGCAACGCTCCGCGAACCCCGCCTCGTAGCCGCGGGCCAACATGCCCGAGATGAACCGCTCACGGAACGCGCCGATGGTGCCCATCCGCTTGAAGGTCGCAAGAGAGCGTCGCAGCCGATCCGCTTCGGCCGCCGAGAAGCCAGCTGCGACCACTGCGATCTGCATGGCCTGCTCCTGGAAGAGGGGGACGCCATAGGTGCGCCCCAGTACCTCCATCATGGCGGGGCCGAGGTCTTCGACCTTCTCCTTGCCCTGACGGCGGTTGATGAAGGGATGAACCATACCGCCCTGGATCGGACCGGGGCGGATGATTGCGACCTCGCAGACGAGATCGTAGAATTTTCGCGGCTGCATGCGCGGAAGGAAGTTGAGCTGCGCCCGGCTCTCGACCTGGAAGACCCCGACCGCGTCGGCTTTGCAGAGCATGTCATAGACCACCGGATCTTCTGGCGGGACGTTGGCAAGGGTCAGCTGCAGGTGACGGTGATCTTCCAGCAGCCCGAAGGCCTTGCGGATGCAGGTCAACATGCCGAGCGCCAGCACATCGACCTTCAGGAGCCCGAGCGCGTCGATATCGTCCTTGTCCCATTCGATGACCGTGCGATCCTCCATTGCCGCGTTCTCGATCGGGCAGAGCTCGTCGAGTCGGCCATGGGTGATGACGAAGCCGCCGACATGTTGGCTCAGATGCCGGGGAAACCCGATGATCTCGCCGATCAGTTTCGCCGCAAGCGCCACGCGCCCGTCCGCCGGATCGATCCCGGCGTCGCGCATCCGGTCCTCGCCCGGGGCGCTGGACGACCAGCCCCAGATCTGGCCCGAGAGCCGGGCGATCACGTCCTGGCTCA
>JAGRMP010000065.1 GCA_020441225.1 Maritimibacter sp.
GCGCCTGCAGTTTCGCCGAGGCCGCCTCCATATCGGCGTCCACCAGGGCACCGATGCCGGCCCGGAGCGAGTCGGTGAGGCCCGAGATGAAGTCGTTCTGGGTCTCGACCCGGCCGGCGGCCGAACCGAAGTCGGCGGCAGCATCGACGGCGACGTTGATCATCGTCTCGATGTTGTCGAGCGCGCTCGTGGCACCGGCGTCGGTGGTCACGTCGATCGAGTCGAGGCCGAACAGGCCACCCGAGGCGACACCGCCGGCGTTGCCCGACAGGGTGAAGGTCGCCGAGGAGGCGCTGTCGTGATCGACCTTGAGCGACCATTGGCCGGTCGAGGCATCCTGCACCACCCGCGTCGTGATGTCGGCATTGCCACCGGCATCGACCGCGATCTTCAGACCACGCGCCACGTCTTCCATGGTTTCGCCCTTGCCGGCGACATAGTCGTAGGAAGTCGAGCCGATGGTCACCTTGTAGCTGTCGCCCTCGGTGACGGCGGCGCTGGTGGAGAAGGCAATGCTTTCCGCCCGCTCGTCGATGTCGCCGCTGGTCAAGGTCAGCGACCCGGTGCCGTTCAGCGTGGTGATCAGCACGTCGCCGTCGCCGGCGGTCGATTCGGAGACCGAGACGGCCACGTCTTCGAAGCCGCGGGTGCTGTCGATATCGAGCGTGCCGTCGCTGTTGCCGGTAGCGGTGATGCCTTCGAGGCCGAGGCCGTTGATCAGGCCGGCAAGCCCGTCGGCGACATCGGCGGCGGAGGTGCCGGCCGAGGTGAAGGTCACTTCGACGCCAGCCACCGTCAGCGTGGCGGTGTCATCCGCAGCCCATGTGTTGCCGACCGTGACGATGGCGGTATTCGCACCGGCATCGATCGTGGTGAGCGATTCGGTCCCGTTCGCCGCAAGCGAGGCGCCGGTGCCGAAGGTACCCTGGCTGGTGCCGAGGTCCTGGCGGCGAACAGTGATGCTCGAGGCGGTCACGGACCCGTCGGAGGCGCGGTCGAGCGACGAGAGGATGTTCACGTCATCGGTGCCGGAGACCAGGTTGAGACCGTTGAACTGGGCCGCGCTGACAACCGACGCGATCTGGTCGCGCAGCGCCGAGATGTCGGTCTGCAGCTTGGTGCGGTCGACGTTCTCGCCCTGCGCAGCGACGATCTTGCCCTTCATCTCCGTGAGCAGATCGGTGACCGTTTCGGCGGCTTTCTGGCCGACGGCAACGGACGATTCACCCAGGCTGAGGCTGTCGGAGATCGCGGTGAAGCCGTTGACGTCGGCTTCCATGACCTTCGAGATCGCCCACACGGCCGAGTTGTCCTTGGCGCTCGCGACCGCTTTGCCCGTGGAGATTTCACTCTGGGTCTGTTGCAGGTTCGCGTTGATCCCCTTGAGCGTTTGCAGCGCAACCATGGCGCTCGTGTTCGTCAGAATGCTTGACATTCATTCAGTTCCTTCAGTCGTGTGGCGCCTGTTTCGCGCCGGGTTAGAGGTCCGCCCGCTTGGGGCAGGTTCAGAGCCGTTCTGACCTCTGCGGATTTCGGGATTCCCGATCCGCGCCACCCCCTCAGGATGCCTGTGCACACTGAGGCTGAAGTGCCTAAAGAACAGTGAAGAGGTGCCTCCGGAATGTGTCGGATTTTAGTCGAAATCTTGTTTGGACCCGGATCCGACCCCGGTTTCACACTTGACGGTTAACGCCGCCGCGGGCGCCGGACAGATCGGCGGCGGCGCCGTCGCGGCCATAGGTTCTGAGCCCGGTGTCGGCGGTGCGGAGCTTGTCGATCCGCCGGGCCGCCGACTGCACGCCACGGGCCGCGGCGCGCAGGAGCTCCTGGTTGCGCTCGGCCTTGCGCCGCAGCCGCTGCATGACCGCGTCGGTTTCGGATGCGCGCGACAGCCGCGCCATGAGGCGTTCTTTTTCGCCCGACATGCGCAGCAGCCCGTCGATCTCGCCCGACAGGATCATCTTGCGTTCGTGGTCGAGGTGGTCTTCCAGCGCGTCCGCTGCGGCGGAGATACTAAACAGCGTCATCTGCGCGCTCCTTCATCGCTTCGTAGAGGCTCTGGGCGAGACCGATACCGCCGGCCGCGGCCATCTCGCGCGCCTGTTCGAGACGCAGGAACGAGGCAAACTGGTCTTCGCCCGCACCGCCACCGAACGCCTCCGGAGTCTGGCCGACGCCGGCGGCCTTGAGCATTTCGGCCAGGAAGTTGGCTTCGAGCTCCTGGGCCGCCTCAAGCAGTTTCCTGTCCTGCACCTCCGATGTGTGCGGGATCGGCGCGGGCAACGCGGCGGCGGGAAGTATGGCCGACATGACGAATCTCTCGAATTGAGGTCATTTTCACCATCATGTCCCGTGACGGGTAAAGATTGTGGTAACGCCTACCTGCGATTGTGCGATTCGACGGAGTCAGAACACCCGGACGCACAAAATGCAGCTGCAGCAGATCGCCCCCCACACGCTTGTCACCGACGGTCCGGCCGACACGGCCCGGTCCGCGCATCCGGCGCCGGGAGGCGAGGCGTTCGGGTCGGTTTTCTCGAAGGAGGCTGCCGGCCAACGACCGGGGCCAACCGCAGACGCACCCGGCGGCGCCGGCACGGGACCGGGATACGCCGGCCAGGACAGCCGCACGACGACCGACGCTGAAAACGCCAGCCCGGCGCAGGGACAGATGGCCCGCAAGGGGTCGGCACCCGACGGCGCGGCGGCCGCGGACACACCCGGGGCGCCATCGCGGGCGACAGCGGGGGCGACATCCGCCGAGCCAGGCGGTCGCGCGGCGCAGCCGGGTCGCGGTACGGCCGGTTTGCCCGCGCCGGGGTCGGCGGCTTTCTGTGCGGATCTCATGGCGACCGATCTCGTCGCCGTGCCAGCGGATCCGGACAAGCCCACGCAGGCGCCGGGCGCCGGCGCGGAGAGCAACACGGACCGTGACCCGAAACAACTCGAAGCCAACCCAGACGCGACCGATACCGCGACCGCGAACACGGGGCGGCCGGAGGATTTGTCGATTGCAGGTGCCCAGATGCCGGCGCCGACACCCGCCGCGGCCGGGTCGCAAGGGGCCGACCCATCAGGCACCGGGTTTCTTGGAGCCGCGTTGCGCGCGGCTGCGCCCGGATCCAGCCACAGTGGCTCCGGCGGCAGTTTGAAGTCGGTGCCGAAGGGCGGCGAGGCCGAGGGCGCGCAAGCCGCGGCGGATCAGGTGGCGGGTGATCGGCTGCCGGGCAACGCGCCGGCGGGGACCTCTCCGCGCGGCGATTCGCCGGAGCGTGGCGTGAACGCGCCGGCTGCGGTCGCGCACCAGGGGGCGAACGCGCCTGGACAATCCGTCGCCGCTGCGACCGGGGCAGACGCCGCGGCTGCGACCGGCGGTTCCGTCCGTGGCGTCCCGCCCGGTCCGACCGGCCAGGCCCTGGGCGACGGCAATCAGGCACCGGGATCGGCCGGAATACAGGGCGGCGAGGCACAGGCGGTCCAGGCGCGGCCCGGCATGCAGGGCCCGACACCGTCCGAAACACAAACCGCGGCCGGTGCGGCCGGTTCGGACGCTGCGACGGCTCCGGGCCGGACGGATGGGGCGGCGCCCCGCCCGGTGGACCCGCTTACGGCCGGTGCGCTGCAGCCGCAGTCCGGCGCCGGGGCTGCGACACGCGACGCCCCGCCGCCGCGTGTCGAGGGGCGGGCGGCCGAGATGGCCCACGCTGCAGCCCAGGCCACGGCGCGGCCCACGACCGGTCCGCAGGCCACACCGGCAGGGCAGGGCACCGTCGGTGCCTCAGCATCGGTGTTGGACAGAGGCCCGGTTGCACCGGTGTCGGACGACGGACTTTTCGGCGCAGACCCGCTGGCCACGGATTTCGGTCCGGGCGAGATCCGCGGGGCCGGCAGGAGCCCGGCGGCAGAGCCGGCGGTTCTGCCCGCTTCCGTCCAGACGCCGCGGCAGGTGACGTTGCAGATTGCCGAAATGGTCCGCACCTCGGGTGAACGTGCCGTCGAGCTGCGGCTGCATCCCGAAGAGCTTGGCCGGGTCCAGATGACCCTGAGCCAGGATGCAACCGGGACGCTGACCGTCGCGCTCAACGTCGAACGGCCGGAGACGCTCGATCTCCTGCGCCGGAACATCGACCTGCTCGGGGCCGATCTGCGTGCGCTTGGTTACGAGAGCGTGGATTTCTCCTTCCAGGGCGGCGGCTCGGGCGGCGGAGCGGGCGCGGATCCGGACGGCGGCGCGGCCCATGGCGCCGCGGTCGCACCGGCTGCCCGCGAAACGGATATGGCGGCGGCACGGGCTGCCGGGCCGCAACCCATCGGTCGCGGGGCGGGGGCCCCTGGCGACGGCATCGACATCAGGATTTGAGACGAGGACAGGGCATGGAAACCACACCCACCACGACCGCGACACCCACCACCACCACCAACAACACATCCAGCAAGTCCAAGACATCCGAAGAGACGAAGGAGACCGCACCGGCGATCACCTCGGATTTCCAGACCTTCCTGACGATGCTGACCACGCAGATGGAGAACCAGGATCCGCTCAACCCGATCGAGAGCACCGATTTCGCAGTGCAGCTGGCCACCTTTTCCGGGGTCGAGCAGCAGGTGCGCACAAACGATCTGCTCGCCGCGATCCAGGGGCAGCTCGGGGCCGGTGGCATGTCGCAATACGCCGGCTGGGTCGGGATGGAAGTGCAGGCCGTGGCCTCGGCGAGCTTCGAGGGCGAACCGATCACGATCTTTCCGGACCCAGCGAGCGGGGCCGAACGGACCATGGTGGTGGTGCGCGATGCCAGCACCGGCGAGGATGTCGACTATTTCGAGATTCCGGTCTCGGACGACCCGGTGCTCTGGGACGGGCTCGACGGCAATGGCATCCCCTACCCGGAGGGCAATTACACCTTTCATCTGCAAAGCATCGCCGACAACGTGAGTTTCTCGGAGGAACAGATGGAAGTGTATTCCGAAGTGCAGGAACTGCGGCTCGTCGACGGCGAGACCCGGCTGATCCTGGCCGATGGCTCCGAAATCGCCGCGACCGAAGCGAGCTCGGTGCGCCAGCCCGAGACATCGGACCAGCCCGAGACGTAAGGACCCGGCCCGACATGGCGGTCGCGCCACCGGGTCGGAGGGCACGGATCGGTGCTGCGCAGATCCCGCGTGCCGCCGGAGAGGCGAAAACGGGCGCGAAGGCGCGGCCGCGGGCGGGTCTGCGCGCGTGGCGGCGGGGACGGTCCCCGTGCGGGTCGCGACGGGTCCGCGTCCGGTAGTTCCGCGAGCTTTCTGAGGCCCCGATTGCGGCCCCGATTGCGGCCCTGTCTGAGCCCAGTCTGAGCCCTGTCTGAGGATCGGCTGCCCCCGACTGGCCCTGGCCCCGACCGGGTGCCGGTGGGACGGCCGGGATTGTCCGATCCATGCGTTGCGAAACATCGGGTGTCGGACGGGGATCGGGTCACCGGTTCCGGCGGCGGGCCGGACCGGATGCGGCAGACCTCCGGAGCACGCCGGGCGAAGGCTTCGAAACAGGTGCGGACACGGCAGCCCGGCGGAGGCGTGGTTCGCCCCGGTCCGACGCGCGGACGGGCCCGGGCGGGAGGCGAAACGCATTCCGGGACCGACGGGAAGACCGGCCTGGGCCGGCATGACCCGAGATGAAGATCAACGCCGGCGCGGGTATTCGGGCGCGCGGTCCCGACCGGGTCGGCCCGCGGCGGCGCGGCGTCTGCTTCAGAGCACCGCGATGACCCAGAACAGGACTGACGTGGTGAGCACGCCGAGGCCGAAATATCCGAGCGCCCTGAGTGGACGGTGGCGTGAGCGTTCTTCGGGCTGGCGGGCCTGCGCGATCAGCACGTCCTCGACCAGCCCCGGCAGGCGCGGACCGAAGCGCGACAGCACCCGCGCCGTTAGGGCGAGATCGCGGGCCATGGCGCGCGGTCCGATCGAGGTCTTGATGTAATCCTCGACCACCGGATGGGCGATGTCCCAGATGTTGATCTGGGGATGCAGCGAGCGCGACACGCCTTCCACCACCACCATGGTGCGCTGGAGGTGGATGAGCTCGGTCCGCGTCTCCATGCCGAAGCGCTCGGTGACCTCGAACAGGTAGTGCAACAGCCGGCCCATGGAGATCCGCGTCGCATCCATGCCGAAGATCGGCTCGCCGACCGCCCGCAGGGCCTGGGCGAAGGCATCGACATCGCGGTCGGCGGGGATGTAGCCGGCTTCGAAATGCACCTCGGCGACGCGGCGGTAATCGCGCCGGATGAAGCCGTAGAGGATCTCGGCATAGACCCGGCGGGTGTATTCGTCGATCCGGCCCATGATCCCGAAATCCAGCGCGATGATGTCGCCGTTGGCGGCGAACTTGAGGTTGCCCTGGTGCATGTCGCCGTGGAAGAATCCGTCGCGCAGGGCGTGGCTGAGAAAGAGCTGCAGCACCCGGTTGCCCAGGTCCGCAAGGTCGAGACCGGAGGCGTGCAGGCGGGTCATTTCGTTGGCCGGGATGCCTTCGCCCCAGTCGAGCGTCATCACCCGCCGCGACGACAGCCCCCATTTGACCTCCGGCACGACGAAGCCCGGATCGTTCAGCGTGTTTTCGTGAAATTCCGAGGCCGAGGCGCATTCGAGCCGCATGTCGAGCTCGGCCAGAACCACGCTTTCGAAATGCGCGATCACGTCCGAGGGGCGCAGCCGGCGGGTGCCGGGCAGCAGAAACTCGATCACCTGGGCGAAGAAATGGAAGGCGTCGAGATCGGTGCGGAAGGCGCGTTCGATCCTCGGGCGCAGCACCTTGACCGCCACTTCCTGGCCCGTGGCGCGGATGCGGGCGCGGTGGACCTGGGCGATCGAGGCGGCGGCGACCGCGTCGGAAAACTCGGAGAACTCTTCGTCCACGACGATGTCGAGCTCTTCCTCGATGGTGCGGCGCGCGACCTCGGTCGGGAAGGGCGGCAGCTTGTCCTGCAGATAGGTGAGCTGCTGGGAAAACTCGTCGCCGACCACGTCCGGACGCGTCGAGAGGATCTGGCCGAACTTGATATAGGCGGGCCCCAGCGCGGTGATCGCGCGGGTCACGGGGGGCAGTTCCGGATCGCCCTTGAGGCCGATGGGCGCGAAGGTCCAGCTCACCACATTGGCGACGGTGCGCAGGAGCGGCGGCGCGTCGAAGGCCTGCAGCACCGCGCCCAGCGCGCCGGTGCGGGCAAAGGTGGCGCCGGTGACGACCAGCCGCCAGATGTTGTGCGGGCCCTTCATCAGAGCTTCCAGCCGGAATGGAGCGCGGCGATGCCCATGGTGAGGTTGCGGTACTTCACGTTGCCGAAGCCTGCGCTGCGGATCATGCCGGCGAAGCTCTCCTGGTCGGGGAACTTGCGGATCGATTCGACGAGGTACTGGTAACTGTCGCGGTCGTTTGCGATCACCTTGCCCATCGTCGGGATGACGTTGAAGGAATAGAGGTCGTAGACCTTCTGCATCAGCTCGTTGGGGATCTGGCTGAACTCGAGCACCATGAGCCGTCCGCCGGGTTTGAGGACTCGGTAGGCCTCGGCGAGCGCGTCCGCGATCCGGGTGACGTTCCGGATGCCGAAGCTGATCGTGTAGACGTCGAAGCTGTTCGCCTCGAAGGGCAGCGCCATGGCGTCGCCGACCACCCAGTCGAGCCGGTCGGCGCGGGCGTCGGCCTCGGCGCGCTTGCGGCCTTCGACCAGCATGCTCTCGGTCATGTCGAGCACGGTCGCGGTGGCCGAGGGGGCGCGGTCGAGGAAGCGGAAAGAGATGTCGCCGGTGCCGCCGGCGACGTCGAGCAGGCGCTGGCCGGGCCGGGGCGCGAGCCAGTCCATCATCGCGTCTTTCCACAGTCGGTGGATGCCGAGCGACATGGCGTCGTTCATGATGTCGTACTTCGAGGCGACGTTGGTGAAGACGCCATGGACCATGCCGGCCTTCTGGTCTTCGTCGACGGTCTTGAAGCCGAAATGCGTGGTCTTTTTCTCGGTCATGGCTCTGCCCAATTTTGGTCGGTTAGGGGATATACCCATGTGCGGTGAGAGACAAATCCGAAGTCGCGGGCCGCGTGCGGGTGACCGGCCCGCCGCCGGAGCGGCCCTGCGCCCAAAGACGCTTGTGGGCACGGGGGAGTTGCGGCAACGTCTCGGCGATGTTCTGGAGACGAACGGCCGGCAGGGCGCAGGGGGCGGCAGATGCCTGAACTTCCCGAGGTGGAGACGGTGCGGGCGGGGCTCGCTCCGGTGATGGAAGGCCATGTCATCGCCCGGGCCGAGACCCGGCGCGACGGCTTGCGCTGGCCGTTTCCGCCCGCCATGGCCGAGCGGCTTACCGGCGCGCGGGTGCTGGGGCTGCGGCGCCGGTCGAAATATATTCTCGGCGATCTCGACAGCGGCGAGACGCTGCTGATCCATCTGGGCATGTCCGGGCGGATGCTGATCTCGGGCAGCACGCTCGGCACGTTTCACCACGAACATCCCGCGCCGGAAAAGCACGACCACGTGGTGCTCGACATGGACGGCGGCGCGCGGATCACCTTCAACGACCCGCGCCGCTTCGGGGCGATGGACCTGTTCCCCAGCACCGGCGCGGACAGCCACGCACTCCTGGCCAAGCTCGGGCCGGAGCCGCTGGGCAACGG
>JAGRMP010000557.1 GCA_020441225.1 Maritimibacter sp.
CGAAAGCTGGGCGCATTGGGGGATCATCGCGACCTCGCTCTACCTGGTCTTTGCCGGCATCCTGCAGCAGATCATCCCCGCCACCGGTGAGCGCGCCGGCTGACCCTGAGCCTGGCTCAGATCAAAAGACCCGCCGCGCCTTCGAGGCGCAGGAGCGCGACCTTGGTCTCGATCCCGCCGGCGCCGGAATACCCGCCGAGGCTGCCCGCGCCGAGCACGCGGTGGCAGGGGATCAGGATCGGGATCGGATTGCCGCCGCAGGCGTTTCCGACCGCCTGGGCCGAGGCCCCGAGCTCGGTCGCGATCTCACCGTAGGTGCTGGTCTCGCCGAAAGGGATCGCGCGCATGGCGTCGCAAACCGCGCGCTGGAAGGCGGAGCCTGCTGGGGCGAGCGGCAGGTCGAAATCCGTGCGTTCCCCGGCGAAATACGCGTCGAGCTGGCGGCGGGCTTCGGCGAGCAGAGAGGTGTCGTCGCCCGGCTCTGCCCTCCCCCAGCCGAGCGCGGTGATCGCACCGTCGGTTTCGGTGACGACGAGGAGGCCGACGGGGCTGTCATAGGCGATCCGGATCATGGCCCGAGCCTGCGGTCGAACGGGGCGCGGGGCAAGGCGTTTCACAAACGCCTTGGCAACGGTTTTCACAAAACCGTTTTCCCCGCGCGTTCACAGGAGGTCGTCGAGATTGCCCGTCATCGCCTGCGCCACGAAGCGCTCCGGGTCGGCGGCGAAGGCCTGGTACAGCCGGAAGTGGTCGGTGTCGCGGTAGGAGATCCGCGTGAGCCCGCGGTGGGTGAGCCGCCACAGCGCCGCGCCGGGCACCGCCATCAGGAGCGGCGAATGAGTCGCCATCACCACCTGCGCATCGCCCTTTTCCTGGATGTCGGCCAGGAACCGCAGGAGCTCGACCTCGCGCCGGGGCGAGAGCGCCGCTTCCGGTTCGTCGAGGATGTAGACGCCCTGGTCCTGCATCCGGGCGGACAGGAGCGTGAGGAAGCCCTCGCCATGGGACATCGACAGATGGTCGGTTTCGAGCATCCCGGCGACCGCTTCGAAACTGCCCGCGCGCAGGAACCAGCCGCGCGAGATCTTGGGCAGCCAGCTTGCCCGCAGCCGTGCCGCGAGCGCGCCCGGGGTGTCATCGTCCGCCGCCGGATCGAGGTTTCCGGCCCAAGCGCCACCGCCCGCGAGCCGGAAGCCGGCGAGTGCCGCGATGGCCTCGACCAGTGTCGATTTGCCCGAGCCATTTTCGCCGGTGAAGATCGTGACCGGTTCCTCGAAGTCGAATTCGAAATCCGCGTCGAGCCAGGGCAGATCGAACGGGTAATGGTCCGGAAACGGCGTCGCCTCCTCGCGAAACCGCAGGGCTTTCAGATAGGGCGCGGGAAGCCTGGTCGGGCGGGAACGGCGGGCCATGGGGGCAGCTTACCGCCCCGCGGCCCGCCGCCGCAATCAGTCGAGCGCGTCGTCGCAGCGGGCGCAGGTTCCCGCGTGCGAATGCGATCCGACATCGGGCAGGATCTTCCAGCAGCGCTGGCATTTCTCGCCGTCGGCCGCCTCGAAAACCACGCCCACGCCCTCGACCTCGGGGAGCCGGAAGGCTTCGTTGGGCATCGGGTCGGAGTTGATCTGCACGTCCGAAGTGATGCAGATGTCGGCGAAATCGACGGACCGCAGCGCCTCGGCCACCGCGTGGTCGCGCACATGCACCACCGGCGCGGCTTCGAGCGAGGCGCCGATCACCTTGTCGCGGCGCTGGATCTCGAGCGCGGCGGTCACCACCCGGCGCACGGTGCGGATGCCTGCCCATTTCTCCGCCAGCGCAGCGTCGCGCCAGTCGGCGGGCGTGTCGGGGAAATCGGTGAGGTGCACGGAGCTGTCGTCACCGGGGAAGCGTTCGAGCCAGACCTCTTCCATCGTGAACACCAGGATCGGCGCGAGCCAGGTGGTGAGCCGGTGGAACAGGATGTCGAGCACGGTCTGGGCCGAACGCCGGGTCAGGCTGTCGTCCGGATCGCAATAGAGCGCGTCCTTGCGNCTTGCGGATGTCGAAATAGAACGAGCTGAGATCGATGGTGGCGAAGTTGAACAGCGCCTGCAGCGTGCCCTGGAAGTCGAATTTCCCGTAACCGCCGCGCACCTGTTCGTCGAGCTCGGCGAGCCGGTGCAGCACCCAGCGTTCGAGCTCGGGCATGTCCTTGGGATCGACCGCATTCGCCGGGTCGTAGCCCGCGAGGTTGCCGAGCAGGAAGCGCATCGCATTGCGCAGGCGGCGGTAGCTGTCGGCGACGCCCTTGAGGATCTCGGGCCCGAT
>JAGRMP010000558.1 GCA_020441225.1 Maritimibacter sp.
TCGGGACGATGACACCGGGGCGCCCGCCGGCCCGGGCCTGGCTCACATGTTCGAACGGCCCTGCCGCCGGCGGATGTACCGCGTGTGAGTCACTCCCTGACATAAATCGGCCTTCCAAAAATCCGAATGCATACGGCCGCCGCTACACCGGCCCGTGCCTGCGAAAAACCATCCCCGCGGCGTCACGACAGGATGATCTCCGCCGCCGCATGCCCCAAGATATCAATAACATCCTTGCCGAACTCGGTAGTCGGATCAAGGCCCAGCATGACGGTTTCGGAAACTGCTTTGGGCAAAGTCAAGGCGACATGACGCCCCTCCTCCTCGACAAAGGCGTCGAGGGTCGTGGGCAGCGCATCCGGGTCCGGTCCGGTGATCGTCAGAAAGACCAGGTCGTCCTCGTCGATCAGCTTCAACTGGAACGGGCCGATGGTCCGCGCGGTCTCGCCGGACGTGTGCGCCGCCCGGGCGGCGGGCGAGATCGCGGTGGCCCGCGCCCGGGCCGCATGGCGCTGCAATCTCAGCAGGCCGATCGGCACCGGCCCCGCCGTCCGGGCCTTGCCCGAGAGCAGATCGCCAAGCGAAGGCCGCGCGGCCCCCGCCTCGGCGGCGGTGTCGTCGAGCCCCGCCAGGTCGCGCCGGGCGCGCCGTTCGGCAAAACCGGTTTCCGCCGCGGCAAGCGCGGCGCTGTCGAGGTCGGTGGGAAGATGGATCGGCATCGGTCAGACCTCCTGCGCCGGGGTGGACGGAGCGGATGATGCGAGATAGAGCCGCGAAAAGGCCTCGCGGAACAGGCCCCGGTCGGCCTCGAAGGCCGCGGCCATCTCGTCCTCGGCGGCAAAACTGCGCCTCAGCGCCTTGGCGTAGTCGCGCAGGCCCGCATTGACGGCGATAAGCCCGGCCTCGATCCCGCGGAAGGCCACGGCCAGCTCCTCGGGCGCGCGGTCGAAGCTTTTCGACCGCTTCTTCTTGAGCAGCACCACGCCCGCGTCGCGGATCTCGGCGAGCTGCGGGTTGGCGGTATCTTCGCCGATGCGAAGCGCAAGGGCGATCTTCATCCAGTCTGTCATGGCGGTCTCCAGAGCTTGCAGGTCCTGGGCAAGCTCGCCATATGCCCGCGCCTCGGAGCAGTGCACCCGCTCCTCGATCGGCAACAGCGCCTTGCCTGTCCTCAGGCTATTGGAAAGCGCAGACTGAATCGGGTGGAAGGCGAGGAGCCGCGCGGTCGCGCGCGGCAGCGCCACGCCGAAACTGCCCGCCTGCAGGACCGGCGCGAGCAGCGCGCGTTCCTTCTGCTTGACGATCTTGAGCTCGCCCTCGGCGATGGATTTGAGCGCCGCTTCGGCGGTGTCGGGCACCCCGTTCCCTTCACCGGGCGCCTCTTCGGACAAGGTCTCGGCGGTCGCCTCGCCGTCGTCCTCGTCGGCAAAGGGGTCGTCCGGCTCGACCGACAGCTCGCCCTGCAGACCGGGATGCGCCGCGTCGAGCCCCTTTTCCATCGCCGCCCGCGTCTGCGCCTCGGAGAGCGCGGCGGCATAGTCGCGCAGCCCGTAGAAGCTGGCGGCATAGGTGCGGAAGATGGTGTTGTCCTCCGACATCCAGAAGGCAAAGGGCGTGTCGTCGTCGATCACGTCGCCCACGCTCTGGGTGAAGCCGCGGATCACCGTGAAGGTGGCGTTGGCGCGGGCGTCGTCGAAATGGGTCTCGCGGTAACGGTAGAGCAGTTTGGCAAAGGCGCGGGTCGCCTCACCCACCGGATCGGTGCCCTGGGCGGGATATTCGCGCAAGGGGTCGAGCATGTCGACCACGGTCGGGCCATGGGCGAAGTCGTCGCAGCTCACCACGAATTCGAGCAGCTTCTGCACCAGCCGCACGCGAAAGGGGCTGAGCCGGAAGGTGCCGCGCTTGTCCTTGAGAAAGAGCGAGCCGTCGTCGTTGCGCCCGACGCCCGGGTCGTCGCTCTCGCGCAGCGCCGACAGCAAATCGGCGGGCGAGAGCCAGAGCAGATCGAGACAGGTTGCCAGCGCCACCTCGGTGCGCGCCAGCGCCTGCATCAGCGCCGCCAGCGCCCAGGCGGGCTTGTCGCGGTTGTTGTCCCAGCCCTGCGCGATGGTGGCGGCGAGCGCGAGTTTGAACCGGTCCGAGCATTTGCCGTCATCGGTCACGGCGCGGAAGTCGGACCGCGCCGCCACCGACCAGGTGAAGAGTGTGTCTTCGGTATTCGCCATTCTGCTTCCACCTGGGGTCTTCGGCCCGGGGTCTGGCCCGCGGGGTCTTCGGTCTGTGGTCTTCTCTCCTCAGGCCGCGGCGCGGCCCGGGGTCTCTGGGGTGCGCCCCCTGCCCCGCGGCCTCAGCCGCGCGGCAGATCGCGCAGGATCTTTCTGGCGTTCTCCGCATAGAGCCCGGTCGGGCGCTTGCGCAGGTAGGTTTCCAGGCTGTCGACCGAACGTTCGACCAGCGCCTCCATCCAGTCGGCCTCGTCCTCGAGCGTCGCGATCCGCTTGCGCGCCTCGCCGACATTGGCCCCGTTGGGGTAATTGGCGAGGTAGCGCTGGTAGGCGGCGATCTCGTGATCCTCGCTCGCCTGCTGCCAGTCGCGATCCTCGGCCAGCGCCCGGCGCAGCCGTTCCAGAACCTCGGGCGCATAGACGCTCTGCGGATACTGGGTGAGGAAATTCTGGAAATCGCGCCATTCGCCGCGGGCCACGGCACGCTGGTAGGCGACCCATTCGGGGTTGGCTTCCGACTGCTGCGCCTCGGGCTGGGTGGTCACGGACACGCGCGGCGGCGGCGCATCGCCGAAGTCGGGGCGGCTCTCGATCTCGGTCACCAGCGCCTGGGCTTCGTCGAGCCGGGCGCACTTGCCGCAGAAGCCGGGCACGTCGTTGCAGCTCGCGAGGTAGCGCAGAAGCCCGTCATAGGATTTGTCGGGCGGGAACTGCGCCTCGACGCTGTCCGACATCTTCTGGCAGAAGCCGTCCACCTTGGCCTGGCCGGTCTCGCGCTGGCTGCAGGCGGTGCAATTGTTCACGTAGAACAGATAGCCGTCGACCGAATCCGCGTTCAGCGCCTTTTCCCACAGCGTCTCGTCTTCGAGCGCCAGCAGGTCCTGGCTTTCGAGCTCCGCCATCCGGGCTTCGAGCGCGGCCCGTTCGGCGCAGACCTCGCAGCGGTCGAGATAGCCGCCGATGTCGAGCGCCGAGCCGGTCTTGAGCAGCTGGCGGGCATGGCGTTCCTCGGCGCGGCGGATCGCCTCGCGCGAGCGTTCTTCCTGCAGGAAGCCGAGCAGGTCTTCCTTGAGCGGGCAGTAGATGCAGTTGCGCAGGTAGGGCTGGACCCCGGCGCTGTCCTTGGCGGACAGGATCTCGCGCGCGGTCAGGCGCTCGAAATGCTCGCGCTCCACCGCCTCGTCGCGCCCGAGGCTGTCCTCGGAGAGGTTTGCGAGCACCACGTCCGGGCCGACGCCCGCGACCTGCGGGGTCTGGCGGAACTCGGGCCGCACCTGGGTGATCCGGCGCGAGACCCGCATCTGCAGGAAGCTCTCCAGCTCGCCCACCGTGATCGCGCCGTCGCCGTCGCCGCCGAACCGCGCCTGGTCGGCCTCGCCGTAGAGCGCCGAGACATAGGCGTCGGTGAACAGCGACTGGCGGTATTCGTTGTCCCAGACCGCGACCTCGTCGGGCAGCGCGGCGGCGATCAGCACGACACCATCCGTGGCGCGCAGCACCGGCGCGGGACCGCCTGCGGTGGCGCTCACCCCGGTCACCAGATCGCCCTCGTTGGACTGGCCCGAGAAGCAGCTTTCGAGGATCAGGGTGATCTGCCCGTCGGGCAGCTTGTCGTTCCTGAGCGCCGTGAGCCGCTCCATCAGCACATCGAGCGAATAGCCGGTGAGATCGAGCCGGTCGGCGCGCGAGTCGACGCCGAGCAGGTAGGGCGTGGTCTCGCTGGCATTGCCGAGGAAGGCGCGCGAGCCGTGGCCTGCGAAATAGACCGTGAGCTCGGTGTCGCTGCGCTTGACCAGGTTTTCGATGATCCCGGGACGGTCGTCGGTGCCGAGCAGGTAGTCGAGCTCGGCCTTGGTCAGGTCCTCGTAGCGGTCGATCTCGGTCGGCGCATAACCGAACTGCTCGGCATAGAGCTTTTCGATCGCCGCGGCGTCGTTCTGGGCGTAGCGCACCGGCTCGGCATAGCGGTAATCGCGGTTGGCGATGATGACGAGCTTGCGCGGCCGCGCCTCTTCCGCGGTGGCGGCGGAGGTTTCGGCGACGATGGTGTCGACGCCGGGCTCGCCCGCCGGGGCCGAAACGGTGTTGGCCTCGGCATAGGCGCCGGGCGCACCCGGTGTGCAGCCGACGAGGTCGGAGGGATCGACCACCGCCTCGAATTGCCGCCGGGCGACGATCCCCGCCTCGGTCTCGACCGCGATGGTCAGATCGAGGATCGGTTTGTCCGGTTCGAGGAGGTCGAAATCGACCGTCATGACCGAGCCCGCAGCACCGTCGGGATTGGTCTTGAGCGGCGGCAGCCGCGCCCCGTCGAGCCAGGAGGCCAGCTCGCCTTCCTTGAGTTCGAAATAGGCGCTGGTGAACGCGTCGGTCGCGCGCTGGCGCAGCACGCACTGGCCGTCGAGGCCGAAGCGCGGACGGAAGGTGAGCGTCTCCGCCTCGAGCAGCTTGGGCGCGACCGCGGCGAGCGCGAGCCGGTAGGCGCCGTCGAGCTCCACGAGGTCGTCGCGGCGCGGCACGTCGTCGACCACATGCAGCGTGGGCAGGTGCACATCCATGCCGATGGTGCGGTTGCAGCCATAGGACCCGTCGGTGGCGCGGGCGAAGATCGAGATCCGGATATGGGCGACATCGGGCGCGGGGCGCAGCGCCTGCACCGCGATGGCAAAGGTCGAGGCGTAGAGCCGGTTCACCAGCCGCTCGATCGAGCGCGAGCCCTCCTCGGTGCGCGCCAGCACCGGGGCCACGACCGAGGCGTTCTCGGCGGCGTTCACGTTGATCGCGAGGCCCGAGGTGCGGATCGCGTTTTCAAGATGTTCGTTGAGCCGGCGGCGGTTCGATTCCGACAGGTTCGGATCGCCCTTGGGCAGGCCGAGATAGGTCAGATCGTAGGGCCGCGGCGTGTTGGGATCGATGCAGTCCGAGGTCAGGATGCCGGCGATCCCGCCGTTCACCGCGCTGCGGGCACGCTCGGCGAAATCGGCGCGTTCAGAGAGGCCGGATTGCGCATAGGCGCCATCCGCTGTGAGGGCCAAACCCCCTACGAAGCCACAAACCAGGAGCAATGCGGCACAGAGCCGCAGGATCACAAAGCGCAGGCAAAAGCGCTCCCGGGAAGCCGCCGTGGAAAAATGTGTTCCGGCAAACATGATTTTTCGGGCCTCTCTCAAGCAGGTTACACGGGCGCCCTGGTAATGCAAAAGTGACTTTCGCGTGATCTGTGGGGGCCATGCAACAGTAAAGTTCCGGTTTCGCGCGGCTGTGTCGGGTTTCGCCGTCACCGCGGCCGCGCGCCCGATGCGTTGGTCTCAGAGTTGGTCTCTGCGTTGGTCTGTCCGCCCGTGCCCGGGTGCCGCCCCGCGCGCCCCGGGAGGGGGCGCCCGGGCGACCGGAGGAAGGCACGGGCGATCCAGGTCGCGACCGTCAGTAGCTCAGGCCGCAGACCTCTTCGAGCTTGCCGCCGCCGTAATCGTCGATGCTGGTGAACAGCGTGGCGAGCAGCTTGCCGTCGACGTAGCGACCGGCAAAGGGACCGGTCTGCACGTAGCAGCGGGTCACGGTCTTGACCGGCGCGGCGTAGGCCGGGGCCATCTCGGCGACGTAGCCCTTGCTTCCGGCCATCTCGGTCACCTGCGCCTCGTAGACGGGCTTCGGCATCGGCTTCATCGCAGGCGCGGGCTCGGCCATCGCATGCTCTTCGGCCGGGGCCAGCTCACCCTTGTCGAGACCGGCGGGCTCCGTCATTTCGTGGGCATCCGCCATCGCCGGGGCCTGGTGCTGGTGGCCGTAATCGGTGGCCGATTTCGGCAGGCCGATCAGCGAGACGGTGACCTTGCGCTGGTTGCCGTCATAGGGATCGCCGGACATGTTGGCGTATTCCTCGCCGACCGCGCGCAGCACGAAACGGGCCGGGTCGAAGCCGAACTCGGCGATCAGGAAATCCTTGACCGCGTGATTGCGGGCCTTGGCGAGCGCCTCGTTGGCCGCGGGCGACCCGGTCGCGTCGGTGAAGCCCGAGAGCAGGATCAGCACGCTCGGGTTCTCGAAGTAATACGCCGAGATGATCTGGCCGATCTGCTTGAGCTCGTGCTTGGCCTCGTAGTCGAGCATCGAGCTGCCCGAGGTGAAGAACACCGGGTTGCGGATGTCGGTCGCGTGTTTGCCCACGTGCATCACGTGATCGTCGCCATAGCCGTCATGCATGGCGTAATCGTCGTGCCCGTCGTCGTAGACATGGCCGTAGCCGTGATCGTCGTAGACCACCTTGGGGTGGACGATGGTCGCCCGCTTGGCATAGGCCGGATCGCCGTAATAGACCGGGTCGCCGTAATGGTCGTAGTACGTCACCGTGCCATGGCCGAGCGTCGAGACGTAGCTCGAAGACCAGTCGTAGCTCGGATAGTGATAGCTCGGATAGTCGTATTTCGGCGTCCAGCCGGAGCTGTAATGGGTCTTGTGCGGCACGTAGTCCCAGCTCTTCCAGCCGTAATCGTAATCCGTCCAGCCGGACCCGTAGCTCTTCCAGCCATAGTCGTAGCCCGACCCGTAGCCGGTCCAGGGCG
>JAGRMP010000559.1 GCA_020441225.1 Maritimibacter sp.
CGACATCCTCTATGTCAACACCCGCCTGCCCGACTACCTGCGCGGCGATCTCTGGGCTGGGATCGCCGGGCTGCGCACCGGCGAACGGCGGATCATGGAGCTGATCACCAAATACGGAGCCGCCACGTTCGAGGCCGCTGTTGAAGACTTCATGACGCTCGGCGAGACCCGGGCCCGCAAGGCGCTTGGCGAACTGCCCGCCGGCACCTACGAGTTTTCCGAAGAGCAGGACACCGGCCAGATCCACAAGGTGGTGCTGACCATCACCGAGGACGCGTTCACCGTCGACCTGCGCGACAACCCGGCACAGGCCGGATCGTCGAACTCGTCGCGCGAAGGCACCGAGATCGCCGTGCAGCTCGCCTTCAAGTCCTTCACCGACCCCGACGCCCCGGGCAACGGCGGCTTCTTCCGGCCGCTCAATGTGATCACCCAACCCGGCACGATCTTCCATGTCCAGGAGCCGGGCGCGCTCGGGTATTATTCCGAGGTCGAAATCCGCCTGTTCGACATGTTGCTGCGCGCGCTGGCGCATCACTTCCCCGGTGTCGTACCCGCCGGCAACTTCGCCTCGATCTGCGGCACCGTGGTCGGCGGCCCCCACCCCGACACCGGGCGCCACTACACGATCGTCGAGCCGCAGGTCGGCGGCTGGGGCGGCTGGGAAGGCCATGACGGCCCGTCCGGCCAGTTCTCCGGCTTCCACGGCGAGACCTTCAACTGCCCGGCGGAAGTGGCCGAAGCGCGCTACGGCCTCGCCGTCGACCAGGTGGCCCTCAACCCGGAGCCGGGCGGCGAAGGCCAATGGCGCGGCGGCAAGGGGATCGAGGTGCATTACCGCGTCCGCGCCGACAACAATTTCGTCTCGCTCGGCTATACCCGCAGCCGGATCCCGCCCTGGGGCGTCGCCGGCGGGCTCGACGGCTCGACCAATTACGTCGAGGTCCGGCGCACCGACGGCCGGTCCGAGCGGTATGCCTTTGCCACCAATGTGGTGGTCAACACCGGCGACGTGATCCGCGTGGTCACCGGCAACGGCGGCGGCTTCGGCGACCCGAAGAAGCGCACCAAGGAAGACATCGCCCGCGATCTGCGCGATGGCTACCTCACCCCGGAGCGCGCGCGCGAAATCTACGGCTACGACGCCTGAGCCTGACACGTATCTGAACGACATCCGCTCGCCGCCCGAAAGCGGCGTGCGGAGACCTACTCACTTCCCAAGGGAGACGACCATGTCTTACACGCCGCATGGCAAACATCTGATTGCAGGCGACCGCGTCGCCTCGGACGAGACATTCAGCTCAACCCCGGTCTCCGGCGCGCCGATCCACTATTGCGCGGGCAACGCGGCCCTCATCGACCGGGCGGTCAGCGCCGCCGAAGAGGCGTTCTGGACCTATGGCTATACCGATGCGGAAACCCGCGCCGTGTTCCTGGAAACCATCGCCGACGAGATCGAAAGCCGGGGCGCGGCGATCACCGAAATCGGCACTGCGGAAACCGGATTGCCGGCCGCGCGTCTCGACGGCGAACGCGGCCGCACGACCAGCCAGCTGCGCATGTTCGCCAGCCACATCCGGAAAGGCGACTACCTCGACCGTCGCCACGACGAAGCGCTGCCCGACCGCCAGCCCGCACCCCGCCCCGATCTGAAGCTGGTGCAGCGACCGCTCGGCCCGGTCGCCGTGTTCGGCGCCTCCAACTTCCCGCTGGCGTTCTCCACCGCGGGTGGCGACACCGCATCGGCCCTCGCCGCCGGCTGCCCGGTGGTCGTGAAGGGCCACGAAGCCCACCCCGGTACCGCCGAACTCGTCGCCGAAGCGATCACCGCCGCGGTAGCGAAATGCGGCCTGCCGGGGGGCACCTTTTCGATGGTGCAGGGCGGCTCGCTCGAGGTCGGCAAGGCGCTGGTCGAACATCCGCTCATCACCGCGGCCGGGTTCACCGGCTCGCTGCGCGGTGGCCGCGCGCTCTATAATCTCTGTGCGGCCCGGCCGAACCCGATCCCGTTCTACGGCGAGCTCGGGTCGATCAACCCGATGTTCCTGTTGCCCGGGGCGATGGCGGCCCGCGCCGAGGCGCTCGGCACCGGGTGGGCGGGATCGCTGACGATGGGGGTCGGGCAATTCTGCACCAATCCCGGCGTTGCCATCGTTCTCGACGGGACCGACGCCGACAGCTTCACCGAGGCCGCCGCCGCCGCGCTCTCGTCGGTTGACGGGCAGACCATGCTGACCGACGGCATCGC
>JAGRMP010000560.1 GCA_020441225.1 Maritimibacter sp.
ACGCCACTTGGGGAATGCAGGCTGATAGCTGTTGCGCCCCGCGATCATGCGGTTAACGCTTCGCCACGCGCAAAAAAGGGAGGGAACGATGGGCGCATTCAACATCATAGCCTTCGTGGGATTCACGGCCCTCGTCGCCGTGCTGTCCTACATCTGGACGAGGGGCACCGACGAGCACCATTCCGAAGGCTACTTTCTCGGCGGCCGCTCGCTCACCGCGCCGGTGATCTGCGGCTCGCTGCTTCTGACCAACCTGTCGACCGAGCAGATCGTCGGGCTGACCGGACAGGCCTATTCCGAGGGCATCCTCGTCATGGCCTGGGAGACCCTGGCGGCGATAGCGATGGTGGTGACCGCGCTCATCCTCCTGCCGCGCTACCTGAAATCGGGGATCTCGACGATTCCGAGCTTCCTGGAGGAACGCTACGACAGCCAGACCAAGACGATCACCTCGCTCCTGTTCCTGTCGGGCTACGTGATCGTCCTGCTGCCGATCGTGCTCTATTCGGGCGCGCTCGCGCTCTCGACCATGTTCGCCGTGCCGGAGCTGCTGGGCGTCGGCGACACCACCGCGCTCTGGATCACCGTCTGGGCGATCGGGATCGTCGGCTCGATCTACGCCATCTTCGGCGGCCTGAAGGCAGTCGCGGTGTCGGACACGATCAACGCGGTCGGCCTCTTCCTCGGCGGGCTTCTGGTCCCGATCTTCGGGCTCATGGCGATCGGCGGCGGCAGCCTCTTCCAGGGGATCTCGACGCTCTACAACGAGAATCCCGAGAAGTTCGACGCCGTGGGCGGCCCGGACAGCTCGATCCCCATCGCCACCATCTTCACCGGCATGATGCTGGTGCAGCTCTTCTACTGGGGCACCAACCAGGCGATCATCCAGCGCGCACTCGGCGCGAAGGACCTGAAGGAAGGCCAGAAGGGCCTGCTCTTTGCCGGCGTCCTGAAGATCCTCGGGCCGATCATCGTCGTCCTGCCCGGCATCATCGCCTACCACCTGTTCAAGGATCTCGACGTGGCCGACCGCGCCTATCCGCGGCTGGTGACAGAGGTGCTGCCGTTCCCGCTGCGCGGCTTCTTCGCGGCGGTGCTGTTCGGGGCGATCCTGAGCTCGTTCAACTCCGCGCTCAACAGTTCGGTGACGCTGTTCGGGGTGGACATCTACCGCCAGCACTTCCGGCCGGACGCGACCGACGGGCAGACGGTGACCGCGGGCAAGTGGTTCGGCATCGTGCTCGCCATCGCCTCGATGACCATCGCGCCCTTCATCGCCAACGCGCCGCAGGGCCTCTTCGGCTACCTGCAGGAGGTCAACGGCTGCTACTCGATCCCGATCCTGACCATCATCCTCGTGGGCATCTTCACGAAGAACGTGCCGCCCTTCGCGGCCAAGGTCGGCCTCGCCTCGGGCGTCGGGCTCTACATCCTGAGCCAGTTCGTCATCAAGCCGATCGTGGGCGCGGAAAACTATCCGCACTTCCTCCACGTGATGGCCGCGCTCTTCGTGCTCAATGTCTGCATCATGCTGTGGATCGGCAAGAAGTGGCCCGCGAAGACCGCCTTCGTCGCCCGCGACAGCATGGCCGTGGACATGACGCCCTGGCCGCTGGCCAAGCCCGTGGGCGCCGCGATCGTTCTGGTGGTGGTCTCGACCTACTTCATCTTCACCTGACGCCACGGCTTTCGGCCTGAACGCAGCGGGCGGCCCCGGTGACGGGGCCGCCCGTTTCCGTTGGCGCCGCGCCGGGACGGGCCCGGCGTGCGCTTTTCCCGATCAGGGCGTGCCCAGTCCGATGTCGGTGCTGGGATACGCGGCGAAGGTGGCGAGGTGGCGCTGCGCCTTCTGCAGGATCTGCGGCAGCCCCCATTCGAACCGCGCATGTCCCGAGCTCGCCTGCTCCTTCGGGTCCATGTAGAGGTTGTAGACCCAGGGGCTCAGGCCGACATCCGAGACGGTCGTCTCGTCGATGTTCCGCCGCGGCGCTTGCTGCTGCATCACCTTGAAGTGGACCTTGTACTCCATCCAGCGGATCGCCAT
>JAGRMP010000561.1 GCA_020441225.1 Maritimibacter sp.
CCGGGCTCTCCCAGAACCGGGTGAGAAAGCCGGTCACGTAGAACACGTCCGGGGGCGTGGTGAGCAACAAAGCGTCCAGCCCCGCCGCCGCCATGGCCTCCTGCAGCCGCAGGGTGCGGGCGCGAAACTCGACGGCTGGAAAGATCAGGGAGCGCTCAGCCATCCCCGGTCCCGCAGCGCAGGACCGGACGGGATGGAGCGGCGTTGGACGGACGAAGCCGGGTCATCATGCGCAGACGGTAGCGCGCCGATGGCGCCCTGACCAGCGCCCGCGCGGTCCCGGGTGCAACGGAAACGGCCCGGGTCCATTCAGAGCCCGGGCCGTCCAACCATTTCATCCTCAGTGCGCAGGCCGGATGAAGGTCCCGTTACGCAGATCCCGCATCGCGGTGAGGATCTCTTCCTTGGTGTTCATCACGATCGGCCCGTGCCAGGCGACCGGCTCCTGGATCGGCGCGCCCGAGACCAGCAGGAAGCGCACGCCCTCGGGGCCCGCCTGCACGGTGATCTCGTCGCCGGTGCCGAAGCGCACCACGGTGCGGTTGCCGGAGAGGTCGCGGATATTGACCTCCTGCCCGGCGACTTCTTTCTCCAGCAGCACGCCTTCCGGCCCCGACGCATCGGCAAAGGCCGCCGCGCCTTCGAAGACATAGGCAAAGGTGCGCTTGTAGGTGTCGACCTTGAAGGTCTTCCTGCGCCCCGGCGGCACCGAGATGTCGAGATATTGCGGATCGGCGGCGATGCCGTCGACCGGCCCCGATTTGCCCCAGAAACTGCCGACGATCACCCGCACCGCGGTGCCGTCGTCATCGACCACGACCGGGATATCGGCGGATTTCACGTCCTGATAGCGCGGCGCGGTCATCTTCAGCGACGACGGCAGGTTGGCCCAGAGCTGGAAACCGTGCATCTGGCCCTGGGCGTTTCCGGTCGGCATCTCCTGGTGCATGATCCCGGAGCCGGCGGTCATCCATTGCACGTCGCCCGCGCCGAGGTTGCCGGTATTGCCGAGCGAATCGCCGTGCGCAACCTCGCCCGCGAGCACATAGGTGATGGTTTCGATCCCGCGGTGCGGATGCCAGGGGAAGCCGGCGAGGTAATCGTCGGGCCGGTCGCCGCGGAAATCGTCGAACATGAGGAACGGGTCATGAAGCGACGGATCACCGAAGCCGAAACCCCGGTGCAGTTTGACGCCGGCCCCCTCGAGGGTGGGCTGGGCGGTGTTGGTGGACAAGACGGGTCTGATGGACATGAGCGCCTCCTTTTCCCTGAAGGTAGGGGGCGGCTCGGTCGCGCGCAAGCGCACCGCCAGTGAGGCAGGGCGCAGTGGCTGTGCGCGGCTGAACAGCCTGAGCGGCACGCCGCCGCAATCCGCAACCGAAAAACGCAACCGGGCCCGGAAGACCGGGCCCAGGTCCCTGGAGATCTTGCCTGAGCGTTGGGCCAGCGCGCCCGCGCGCCGGGCTATCGGGAGCGAGGCGCCCGCCCGGCTATGCGCCGCAGCCGATCCCGTCCCAGCAGAGCTGCGGGGCGAAACGCGGACGGGTCATCACGATATCGACGAAGGTCCGGCTGCCGATTCCGGTCAGGTTCTGGCTGAACGGCGGCGTGTATTCGGTGCTGGTCTCGACGATGATCACCCGTTCGCCCTCGGCGAGCAGCGGAACGATCGGGTCGAGGTGGCTCATCACATCTGCGTCGGAGAAGGTCGGCAGACCATCGGTCGCTTTCGACCAATCGGCCTTGAGCACGCGGATGTCTTCCTGGGCCGCGGTGCATTTGTCCCAGCAATAGACGACCGTCACCCGCACCCAGGGGTCGGCTTCCTGTTGGGTGAGGTAGTCGTAGACCTTTTCCGCCCCGAGCAGGTAGTTCATGTCGATCGTTTCGGTCTCGCGCGACAAGAGATCCGAGATCGCGTAATTTGCCTTCAACGCCAGGCTCTTGGCCCGGTAGACGTCGAAGAACGTGTAGCTCGCGAGAAAGGTCCAGATCAGCAAAGGGATGATCAGGAGCGCCTCGACCGACTGCGACGCGGCGTCCTCGTCGCGACGGAACCGGTCGATCCGGTGCCAGGTCCCCGTCACCACGGCGGCGAGGCCCGTCGTGCGCGACCGATCCAGGATGTGTTTTTCGTTCTTGTTCATATCGTTTCTGCCCTTGGCCGCCCTACGGTTCGTTCACGAAGGTCGAGGCTGCCGCGACGATGTAGCCGCCGGTGTGATCGAGCGGCAGTTCCATGACATAGGGTGTGGTGCCGAAGAATGGGTCGAGCACGGTACAGGCGCGCACCAGCATCAGATCGTTCTGGCCACCGAAGGTGAATTCCACCGCCGGCTGGACCTCTTCGGCGCGGTCGACGCAGGTCATCCGTCCGGTCGGCAGGTCCCACGCCGTCGTCGAAACCTTGGTCAGTTCGACCGAGATCGCGTTGGGACAATCCTTGAGGATCAACGCGTCTTCGCAGACCCGCTTCTTGAACTCGGTCTGATACTGTTCCGACGTCGGCTGCCCATCGGCGGGATCCCACCCCGGGATATCGAGCGAGCCGAGCCGGAGCAGGCGCACATTGAGATCGAGCGCCCGGTCCAGAAGCACCGCCCGGGTGAGGTAGATCGACACCTCGAAGGACGACAGGAAGATGAACATGATCAACGGAAACAGGATCACGAACTCGATGG
>JAGRMP010000562.1 GCA_020441225.1 Maritimibacter sp.
TCAACGAGGAACGCCGCCGCGAACTCACCAAGGTCGCCGCGCATTACGCCGAAAACGCCCGCGTCGCGGTGCGCAACGTGCGCCACAGCGGTATGGACCAGGTCAAGAAGCACAAGGACGGCATGTCCGAGGACGACCAGAAATTCTGGCAGGACGCGATCCAGGAGCTGACCGACACCTATGTCGGCGAAGTCGACAAGACCCTTGCCAACAAGCAGGAAGAAATCATGCAGGTCTGACCTGCCCCGAGACCAGCGCCGCCCCAGGCGCCGACGAAGCCGCCGATCATGCAGGTCCGCCCTGCCGAGGAGACGCCCCCGTGAACAAGCCCACCGGCCGCACCCCCGCCGTCCCGTCCGCCCCGGTCGTCCCCGGCAACGGTCCGCGCCATGTCGCGATCATCATGGACGGCAACGGCCGCTGGGCGGAGCAGCGCGGCCGGCCGAGGCTTTTCGGCCACCACGCCGGCGCCAAGCGGATCCGCGAGATCGTCGAGGCCTGTCCGGCGCTCGGGGTCGAATACCTGACGCTGTTCGCCTTCTCGACCGAGAACTGGAAGCGGACCCAGTCCGAAGTGGCGGGGCTGATGAGCCTGTTTCGCCGCTACATCACCTCGCAGGCGCGCGATCTGAAAAAGAACGGCGTGCGGATGCGGTTCATCGGCGACCGGGTCCGGCTCGAGAAGAGCCTGGTGAAACTGATGGACGATCTCGAGGAAATGACCCAGGACAACACCCGGGTGCATCTCACCGTCGCGATCAACTACGGCGCCCGCGACGAGGTCGCCCGCGCCACCAAGCGGCTCGCCCGCGACGTCGCCGCCGGCAAGCTCGACCCGGAAACGGTCGACGAACAGACCCTGACCCGCTACCTCGACACCTGCCTTCTGCCCGATCCAGACCTTGTCATCCGCACGTCCGGCGAGGCGCGGATCTCGAACTTCCTGCTCTGGCAGTCGGCCTATGCCGAATACGAGTTCATCGAGACCCTTTGGCCGGATTTCACCGAAGAGATCTTCGCTGGCATCGTCCAGAGCTACGCCGGACGCGACCGCCGTTACGGCGGCGTGAAGAATGCCTGACAGCGACAAACCCACGGGCGACGGGCCGGCCCCGCGCCCGTCCGACGCCGTGCCGTCCAGACCGTCTTCCATACCGAGAGAGCGCCCGAAGGCCGCCAACCCGCCCGCCAACCCATCCGCCCCGGGCAGATGGGCCGACCTCGGCACCCGCCTTGCCTCGGCGCTGATCATGCTGGCCGTCGCCATCGCTGCGCTCTGGGTGGGCGGGCTGGTCTGGACGCTCCTGGTCGCTGTGGTGACGGTGCTCATGGGCTGGGAACTGGCGCGACTTTGCGACCCCGGGATCGCGCCCCGGCGCAGCGCGCTGCTGGCCGCCTCGCTGGCGGTTCCGGTCGTGTTTCTCGCCGCCGCCTTCCTCACCGGGGCCGATGGCCAGGTTGTGCGGCTGTATCAATACGCCTCCTGGGGCGTGATGCTTCTGCCGGTGGTGCTCGGGCTGGTTCTGTTGCGCGGCGGGACATGGATCTGGGTCGCCTATGGCCTGGTGATCCAGTTCGGCGCGCAGTTCTTCCTATTCACCGGGCTCGACCCCTGGGGGTTCGAGTGGCTGCTCGCGGTCGTCGGCATCGTCATCCTGTCCGATACGTTCGGATATTTCGCCGGCCGGGTTATCGGCGGGCCGAAGTTCTGGCCGCGGATCAGCCCGAAAAAGACCTGGTCCGGCACGGTTGCGGGCTGGATCGCGGCGGCGATCTTCGCCGGATTCTGGATGGGCCAGCTCCTCGATTCGGTGCCTCTGGCCGTCGTGTCGGGCATCCTGATTGCGTTTTGCGGCCAGATGGGCGACATCGCCGCCAGCGCGATCAAACGCCGGGTCGGGGTCAAGGACGCCTCCAACCTGATCCCCGGACACGGCGGCTTCATGGACCGGCTCGACGCGATGATCGCCGCCGCCGCCGCGACCATCGTCTTCGCGCTGGTATTCTGAGGGAGGCCCGAGTGACCCGCCGTATCTCCATCTTCGGTTCCACCGGCTCCATCGGCGAAAGCACCATCGACCTGATCTCCCGCGACCCGGGCGCCTACCGCACCGTGGCGCTGACCGGCGGGCACAATGTCGCGCGCCTCGCGGAGCAGGCGAAGCGATTGCGCGCCGAGATCGCGGTCACGGCGCATGAGGAAAACCTGCGCGAGCTGCGCGCGCGGCTTGCAGGCACCGGGATCGAGGCCGCCGCCGGGGCAGGGGCCATCGAGGAGGCGGCGCGCCGTCCGGCCGACTGGGTGATGTCGGCCATCGTCGGCGCGGC
>JAGRMP010000563.1 GCA_020441225.1 Maritimibacter sp.
AAGCGCGCGCGTGCCGCCCAGGACGTTCTGGTCTCGGAGGCAGCGTCGCGAACCGCGCGTCGGGAGCACGCGGGCGCCAGCGATCGGGACCGAGAGGCGCAAGAAGGTTTCAAGGCCGCGGTCTCGGCTGCCGAGCTTGCCCGGGGGACGTTGAAGCGAACGGCAGCGAAACATGTGGAACGCGAGGCTGCCCACGCCAGGGCGTCTGAACTCCGGCGGCTGAAGGAAATCCACGACCAGTCCGCATCCCTTTTGGGCGAATTGACCTCCGCGCAGGATGCGACGAGCGCGGCCGAAGAGGCTGTGACCAAGGCGTCAAACAAGAACGCTGAGGCGGACAGCGCCCTCTCGTCCTTGCGGGATTTGCAGCGTCAGCACCCGCAACATGTCCGGGCCTTGCAGGACGCCACCACCGTCCTTGCCGCCCTCGAACGTGAAGAAGAGGCCCTGGGCCGTTTCGAGGCGGCGGTCGCCCGGCGGGATCGGCAAGCCGAGGAGATCGAACGGTTGGCCGGGATTCACGCAGCGTCCAAGGAGCGTCTCGTCTCGGCGAGATCCGCCTTCGCGCATGCCGAACGCGATCTTACCGAGATTCAGGCGTTGCATGTGGCACGCAAGCTCGCGCCGGGCGAGCCCTGTCCGGCTTGCGGCTCGCGCGACCACCCCGACCCCGCCACCGGCGATCCCGAGCGTCGTGGGCGCCATGACGAGTTCGAGCGCGCCGGGGCGGCCCTGCGATCCGCCGAAGACGACGAGCTTGCCGCCCGGACCTCCCTGGCGGCGGCACGAGCCACGCTCGAGGAACGGCAGGCCGAAGTTGACGCGCTGGCACGACCCGAACGCGATCGTCCCGCTCTGTCACCGTTGCTGGCCGAGGCCCGAGAGACCGCCGCGCGGCTCGGGGACGACACCAGGTTCGCCGAACTCGACGCCAAGCTGACTTCAGCCGAAACCGCCGCGCGGGGGGCCTCTGCCGATTTCGAGGCCGCGAAGGAGGCGCTGTCAGCGGCCAAAGCCGCAGAACTCGCCGCCCAGACCGCGTACGACACGACGCTCAAGGACATTCCTAAGGAGTTGCGAGACGGTGAGGCCCTGTCCCGCGCCCTACGGGCGGCGATCGATGATCGTGACACGCTCGTCGCAGAGCACGATGCCGCGGTCGAAGGCGAAAAAGGTGCGGCGGTAACGCTCGCGGCGTCCGAGCGGGCGGCAACGATCGCCAAGGATCAACTGGCCAGGGCGACCGAGTCACTGTCCAACGCCCAACGCGAATTCGCCGATCAGCTCCAACGGGCCGGGTTGGACGAGGAGACCTTCCGGGACGCGAAGGCCGATGCCGACCGACGGTCCGAACTCGAGGATCAGATCAGCGGATACGACAGGAGAGTAGCGGCAAACGCCGAGCGGCTGAGAGGCCTCGAGGAGGAGATCGGGGATCGAAGCGAGCCCGATTTACCCGCGCTCCGGGCGGCGCGAGACGAGGCGCAAAGCGCCGTCGAGAAGAGTCGTGACGACAGATCCCGTCTCAAAGGACTGCTCGACAGCCGACGGGATTTGCGCCGCAAGGTTCAGGACCTCACCGTCGCGATCAACGATCTGGAGGATGAATACGGGCCCGTCGGCGGCCTCTCGGACCTCGTCAACGGCAACAACGAGCGCAAGGTGCGCCTCCCCGACTTCGCGATCGCGGCGATGTTCGATGAGGTGCTCTCCGCGGCCAACCAGCGCCTCGGCCCGATGACCGATGGCCGGTACCAGCTCCTTCGGCCCGAAATCACGGGCGGCGGTCGCCAGAAACAGGGTTTGGACATTGCCGTTTTCGACGGCAATACCGAGCGCGCCCGGCCCACGAAAACCCTGTCCGGCGGGGAGGGGTTCCAGGCCTCACTCGCGCTGGCGCTCGGCCTCTCAGATGTGGTCCAGCGCAACGCCGGCGGTATCAAGATGGACGCGATCTTCATCGACGAGGGGTTTGGCACGCTCGACGAGGATACGCTGAACACCGCGCTCGAGACGCTCTACGAGCTTACAAATGACATGCGGTCGGTCGGCCTGATCTCACATACCGAACAGGTCAAAGCCATGATTACCGAGGGCTTCGACGTCGAGGCGACACCGTCCGGCTCCCATATTCAACGACGCAATTCCACGG
>JAGRMP010000066.1 GCA_020441225.1 Maritimibacter sp.
TGTTTCTGCGGCCCGAGGCCTGGTACGCCGACAACGAAGTGACGCTGCGGCTGGGCGCCCCGGTCGAGCGGATCGACCGCGAGGCCAAGACCGTGACGGTCGGCGGCGAAGAGATCTCCTACGACATGCTGGCGCTCACCACCGGGTCGGTGCCGAACCGGCTGCCCAACGCGATCGGCGGCGATCTCGACGGGGTCTATTGCGTGCGCAGCCTGGCGGATGTCGATGCGATGGTGTCGGAGTTCCGCGAGGGGGCCCGGGTGCTGATCGTCGGCGGCGGCTATATCGGTCTGGAAGCGGCGGCGGTGGCGTCGAAGAAAGGTCTCAAGGTCACGCTGGTGGAAATGTCCGAGCGGATCCTGCAACGGGTCGCTGCGCCGCAGACTTCGGACTATTTCCGCGCTTTGCATGAGGCGCATGGCGTGGACATCCGCGAGGGCGTGGGGCTGACCCGGCTCACCGGTGACGGCCGGGTCACGGGTGCGGAGCTCGGCGACGGCACGGTGCTGGACGTGGATTTCGTCATCGTGGGGGTCGGGATCAGGCCCGATGTCGCGGTGGCCGAACAGGCGGGGCTGACCATCGACAACGGCATCGCCGTCGACGCCGAAGGGCGCACATCCGACCCCACCATCTGGGCCGCGGGCGATTGCGCCTCGTTCCCGCATGGCGCCGCCCGGATGCGGCTCGAGAGCGTGGGCAACGCGATCGACATGGGTGAGTTGGTGGCCGAGAACCTCATGGGAGCGGGCCGGGCTTACCTGCCCAAGCCCTGGTTCTGGTCGGACCAGTATGAGGTGAAGCTGCAGATCGCCGGGCTCGGCACCGGGTACGATGAGATCGTCACCCGGCAGGGCGAGACCGCCGTGAGCTTCTGGTATTACCGGGGCGACAGCTTGCTCGCCATCGACGCGATGAACGATCCGCGCGCCTATATGATCGGCAAGCGGCTGATCGAGGCGGGCAAGAGCGCCGACAAGGCGCTGGTCGCCGACGCGGGGGCCGATCTCATGCCGCTTCTTAAAGCGTGAGGATCATCGCCGGAGACTGGCGCGGCCGGCCGCTGGCGGCGGTCGGCAAGGGCGATGCGGGCGCGCATCTGCGGCCCACGACGGACCGGGTGCGCGAGAGCCTGTTTTCCATGCTCGCAGGCGGGCGGTTCGGCGACCCGATCACGGATGCCCGGGTGCTCGACCTCTTCGCCGGGACCGGCGCGCTGGGGCTTGAAGCGCTGTCGCGCGGCGCGGCGGCGACGATTTTCGTCGATGACGGGCGCGCGGCGCAGAGACTGATCCGGCAGAATATCGCGACGCTCGGCGCCGGGGAGCGCGCGGAACTGGTGGGGCGCAACGCGACAAGGCTGGGCCTCTGCCCCGGTGCGCCCTCTGGTCTGGTCTTCTGCGATCCGCCCTATGGCAAGGGGCTGGGGGAAAAGGCGCTGGCGGCGGCGCTGGCGGGCGGGTGGATCGCGCCCGGGGCGCTGGTGGTCTGGGAGGAAAGCGCGGAGATCTCGCCGCCCGAGGGGTTCGCGCCCCTCGACGCGCGCCGCTACGGTGACACGCGGATCCACATCCTGGAGGCGAAATGAAGATCGAAGCGGTGCTGTTCGATTGCGACGGGGTGCTCGTCGACAGCGAGGCGGTCGGGGTCGAGCATATGCGCGCCGAACTCGCCGCGCTCGGGATCGACAAGAGCCACGACGAGGTGGTGGCGCTGTTCGTGGGCAAGACCCTGCCCGGGGTGGGCCGGACCCTGCGCGAGGCCGGCCATCCGATCCCCGAGGACTGGCACCGCGGGGTCTACGACCGGCTCTACGCGCGGCTCGCCGCGGGCACGCCGCTGATCCCCGGTGTCGAGGCGGCGCTCGATGCGCTGGACGCGGCCGGGGTGCGCTACACGGTGGGCTCGAACGGCGAGATCGCCAAGATGGAGACCACCCTGAGGCAGCACTCGGGCGTCTGGGTGCGGGTGAAGGATCACCTGTTTTCAGCCCAGGCGCTCGGCAAGCCGAAACCCGATCCGGCGGTGTACCTGGCCGCGGCTAATGCCTTCGGTCTGGACGCGGACGCCTGCGTGGTCGTGGACGACAGCCCCTCGGGCTGCATGGCCGGGGTGGCGGGCGGGTTCCGCACGCTCGGCTTTGCCACCGGGTTCCACGGGGCCGAGGATCTGCACGCGGTGGGCGCGGAGACCTTCACGGACATGGCGGCACTCCCCGGTCTGATCGGCCTCGCCTCATGAACGACGTACCGGACCATTTCTGCCCCGCCTGCGGCACGCCGCTCACAGCCTTCCTGCGTTATCCCTGGCACCTGTGCAAAGACTGCCGCAACCGGGCGGTGGACGGCGGGGGCCGCGTGCTCGCCTTCGGCAACGAGGGGCTCTCGGGCGGGTTCATGTTCCGGTACGCGGGCGACGGCGACGATGGCTGGATCCCCTGCCGGGCGGTGATCGCGCTGGTGTCGGGGCGGCCGGTCTACGTCACCGAAGCGCGGTTCGGCGGCGTGGTCGCGGAACCGCTCACCGACCGGCGGCTCGCCGATCTCGACCGGGTGTACGATCTGCGGGCGCGCGACCGGGTGGAAAAACCGGGGACGGGACCCGCCGGACGGGGCCGGCCCTTTTCCAACGATTGAGCCGGGCGGGCAAGGCTTTTCACAAAAGCCTTTCAAAGCGTTTTCTGAAAACGCTTTTTCCCGTCGCACTTCGTGGTGCGCTCAGTCCCAGGTCGGGTAGAACTTGCCCGCGGGGCTCAGGGTGAAGATCTCGGCCCCGGTCGCGGTCACGCCGATGGAATGTTCGAACTGCGCCGACAGCGACTTGTCCTTGGTGACAGCGGTCCAGTCATCGGCCAGAACCTTGGTGTCGGGCTTGCCCAGGTTCACCATCGGCTCGATGGTGAAGAACATGCCCTCCTCCAG
>JAGRMP010000564.1 GCA_020441225.1 Maritimibacter sp.
GGCTTAGCCGCGGCCAGGCGACGGCGGCGGGCGACGCGATGCGGAAGGCGGCGGCATGATCGGCGGGCGCACCCAAATTCGCACCGGGGTGCCGCTATCGGTTGCTGCGCAACCGATCCTGCGCACGCTCATGGCAACACGGGGGTTGCCATGAGTTGCATCCAGACCATCGCCGATTACGGGCTGCGGTCGATCGGGATCGGCGAGCGGCTCCTGCCCAAATCCGACTTTACCCTGTGCCAGCAATTCACCCTGATCGGCTCGGGGATGATCTGGAACATCTATTTCGGCCTGCTGGCGCTGGTCTTCGGCTTTTTCCTCGCCACCGCGGTGGCGCTCGGCAAGGGGTCGCGGCACTGGTGGATCCGCAAGCCCGCGGAATGGTTCATCTTCGTCTTCCGGGGCTCGCCGCTGTTCATCCAGTTTTTCTTCGCCTATTTCAGCTTCCTGTCGCTGAAATCGGTGCACCCGGTGTTCGACCCGCTCACGGCGGCCTGGCTCGGCGCGCTGATCGTGCTGTTCCTCAACACCTCGGCCTATACCGCCGAGATCTTTCACGGGGCGCTCAAGTCGATCCCGCGCGGCGATATCGAGGCCGCCGACGCCTATGGGCTGACCGGCTGGCACCGGTTCCGGCGGATCACCTGGCCGACGATGCTGCGGCTCGCCTGGCCCGCCTATACCAACGAGGCGATCTTTCTGTTCCACGCGACGACGCTGGTGTTCTTCTCGGGCTTTCCCGCCTGGCAGCAACGCGGCGACGCGCTCTATTACGCGAGCTATTTCGCCGACAAGACCTTCAACCCCTTCATCCCCTACCCGATCCTGGCGATGTATTTCATCCTACTGACACTGAGCGTGATCGCGCTCTACGGGCTGGTGAACAAGCGGTTGAACCGGCACCTGCCGCAGGCGGCGCGGCGGCGGCTGCGAATCCGGCCGAACCTGATCCGGTAGCCGCCCGGGGAGCGCAAAAGCTTTGTGAAAGCTTTTGGCGGACTTTTTTGAAAAGTCCGGTCCTCTCTCGGGGGCGATGCGATGGCCCCCTTGCCGGGCTTCGAGGCCTCGGATAGGCTCCGGGCGAAATTTGATCAAATTTGGTGACCCATGAAGATCGGCCTTCTGATACCTGGCCACGCCCCCGAGGAAGTCCGCGCCAGGCTCGGCGACTATGCCGACATGTACGAACGCCTGTTGGCGGGCCACGGGTTCGACTTCGCCCGCTGGTCGGTGGTGGAAAACGTCTTCCCCAACGGGCCGGAAGAGGCCGACGGCTGGCTGATCGGCGGCTCGCGCCACGGGGTCTATGAAGACCACCCCTGGATCGCGCCGCTGGAGCAGCTCATCCGCGACATCGTCGCCGCCGACCGGCCGCTGGTGGGGATCTGTTTCGGCCACCAGATCATCGCCAAGGCGCTGGGCGGCCGGGTCGAGAAATACCAGGGCGGCTGGGCGCTCGGGCCGACGGGCTACGATTTCGACGGCACGCCGCTCACGCTCAACGCCTGGCACCAGGACCAGGTGGTGGCGCCACCCCCGGGCGCCGAGGTCATCGCCTCGAACGACTTCTGCCGCTATGCCGGGATCCGGATGGGCAACAAGACCTATTCGGTGCAGCCGCACCCGGAATACGATGCCGAGATGATGCGCGGGCTGTTCGATTTCCGCGCCGAGACCGCGGGCGTGCCGCCGGCACAGGTGGCCGAGGCCCGCGCCAGGCTCGGCCAGCCGCTCGACGCGGACGTGATGGCGGACAGGATTGCCGCCTTTTTCAACAGGGAGACCGCGTGATGGCGGAGGACGACTGGACAGAGCGCCTGCCCGAGGCAGCGCGCGAGTATCTCGAGGGGCATCGGCTCGACGAGGTGGAATGCGTCATTGCCGATCTGCCGGGAATCGCACGGGGCAAGGCGGTGCCGGCGGCCAAATTCCTGCGCCAGGAGTATTTCCACCTGCCCGAGTCGATCTTCTACCAGACGATCACCGGCGACTGGACCGAGGACGAGGAGCTCGACTATGTCGAGCGCGACATGATCCTGCGCCCCGACATGTCGACCACCACGGCCGCGCCCTGGACCGCGGACTGGACGCTGCAGGTGATCCACGACGCCTATGACCGCAAGGGCCGGCCGATCCAGTCGGCGCCGCGCAACGTGCTCAAGCGGGTGGTCGCGCTCTACGAACAGCAGGGCTGGCGGCCGGTCGTGGCGCCGGAGATGGAATTCTACCTGGTCGCCCGCAACATCGACCCGGCCAAGCATATCGAGCCGATGATGGGCCGCTCGGGTCGCCCCGCCGCCGCGCGGCAGGCCTATTCGATGACCGCCGTCGACGAGTTCGGCCCGGTCATCGACGACATCTACGATTTC
>JAGRMP010000565.1 GCA_020441225.1 Maritimibacter sp.
TGTTGGGTATTTTCTGCCGGGGACCGGCAGCACGAAACGATAAGGGCAAGAAACCATGGCTGCCGACAAGCAGAACCTGCAGGATGCATTCCTGAACCACGTGCGCAAGGCCAAGGTACCGGTGACGATCTTCCTCATCAACGGTGTGAAGCTTCAGGGTGTGATCTCCTGGTTCGACAATTTCTGCGTGCTCCTCAAGCGCGACGGGCAGAGCCAGCTGGTCTACAAGCACGCGATTTCCACGATCATGCCGTCGCAGCCGATCAACCTCTACGACGGCGACGACAGCTGACCCTCGCGCGAACGGCGGGGCCGGGCGCAAAGGCGTTTGTGAAACGCCTTTCCACGCGTTTTCGAAAACGCGTCCCCGCGCCCGTTGCAACCGGCGCGCCCGCTTCATAATTGGGTGCCATGACAGAGCCCACCTCCCGCCAGGCCGAGCCCACCCGCGCCTGGGTGATTCACCCCGAACTGACCGCCGACCGCGCCCGCCGCGAGGCCCGCACCGCGCTTGACGAAGGCGTGGCGCTCGCCGCCGCGCTGCCGGGTCTCGTGGTGGCGGGCTCCGAGATCGTGCGCCTGTCCCGCGCCCATCCCGGCCATCTGTTCGGCACCGGCAAGATCGACGAGCTCAAGGCCCGGCTCAAGGGCGCCGACGTCGAGCTGGTGCTGATCGACGGCCCGGTGAGCCCGGTGCAGCAGCGCAATCTCGAAAAGGCCTGGGGGGTCAAGATCCTCGACCGCACCGGGCTGATCCTCGAAATCTTCTCCGACCGCGCCCGCACCCGCGAGGGTGTGCTGCAGGTGGAAATGGCGGCGCTCTCCTACCAGCGCACCCGGCTCGTGCGGGCCTGGACCCACCTCGAACGCCAGCGCGGCGGATTGGGCTTCGTCGGCGGCCCCGGCGAGACCCAGATCGAAGCCGACCGGCGCGCCATCGACGAACAGCTCACCCGGCTGCGCAAACAGCTCGCCAAGGTGGTCAAGACCCGCGAGTTGCACCGTGCCGCGCGGGCCAAGGTGCCCTTCCCGGTGGTTGCCCTCGTGGGCTACACCAACGCCGGCAAGTCGACGCTCTTCAACCGCATGACCGGGGCCGAGGTCATGGCCAAGGACATGCTGTTTGCCACCCTCGACCCGACGATGCGCAGCCTCGTTCTGCCGTCAGGGCGCAAGGTCATCCTGTCCGACACCGTGGGTTTCATCTCCGATCTGCCGACCCAGCTCGTCGCCGCCTTCCGCGCGACGCTCGAAGAAGTGCTGGGCGCCGACGTCATTTGCCATGTGCGCGACATTTCGGCCGACCAGACCGAGGAACAGGCGCGCGACGTCGAAACCATCCTCGAAAGCCTCGGCGTCGATCCGGATGTGCCGATGATCGAGGTCTGGAACAAGACCGACCGGCTCGACCCGGAGGCCCGCGCCGCCCGCGAGACGGAAGCCGCCCGCAACCCAGACGTCACCGCCACCTCGGCGCTCACCGGCGCCGGGCTCGACGACCTGACCGCCGCGATCGAGGCGCATCTCGCCAACGAGACCATCCGCGAAACGCTGCACCTGGGATTTGGCGACGGCAAGGCTCGCGCCTGGTTGCACGAGGCCCATGTTGTTGTCGCCGAAGACCAGGTCGAGGACGGTTGGGCGCTCGAGGTCGACTGGACCGGGCGGCAGAAGGCCGAATACGCCAAACAGGCCGTCTGACGGCGACAGGCCGAGCGACGCCGGAGGCGGGACGTCCGGGCGCCCTTGGCCGTGCATCGGGTTGTGACGCGTGCCTGTTCAGCGCCGTTTCGCCGGAGCCTCGCCCGTGAAATAACAGTTAGCGCTATCGGTAACAATATCAATACCCTGGCACCCTGTGCGAGCTCGCACACCCCTCGCACCCGCCCCTTCTTTGGTCCGAAAATACCTCGCAGGGGGTCCGGGGGACGCGAAGTCCCCCGGGGCAGATCGGACCGGGCGCTCCGCTCTACTCCGCAGGCACGAGCCGCGTCACCCCCACCGAGGCCGCCCGGGCCAGCTCCGGGTCGAGGCTCATCGGGATATATTCCCCGCGCCGCCACAATTCGCCCAGATCGTCGTAATGGCGCGACAGGAAATGCCCCGACTGGCCGGTCGAGGTGACGAACAGCGAGCTGTCGGGATCGGCGAAATCGTAGACCCCGCGGTAGACGGCGGCATGGGTGTTCTGCATCGGGTTCTCGCCGGTGCCCTTGGTGAGGCCGCGGTTCAGCGTGTTGTCGCCGCCCGAGGTCGACTGGCGGATGTTCATGAACCAGCGGATGAATGGGACTTCGCCCAGCACCGGGTGGTCGTGCATCGCCTGGTGGGCGTCCCCCCAGCGCAGGCTTTCGGTCTCGCCGCCATAGGTCTCGTCGATCCAGATCAGCGCCTCGTCCAGCGCCGCCTCGGCGATCTCGGTGCAGGTCTCGACCGGGGCCGACTGGACGATGTCGCACCAGACCCCGGCGCCGTCGACATCGCGGAACACCCGCTCGATGAACACCGGTTCGAGATGGGTGAAAGCGCCCGCGAGCGGCCCCAGCTCGTCGCGGATCAGCCGTTCCTGCAGGCTGCGCATCCAGGCCATGTAGATGAGCGGCTCGGGCATGTGCTCGTTCATCTCGCCGTTCCAGTCGGCGAGCAGCGACAGCGCGCGCTGGCGGGCGCGCTCGGGCGTGCCGTCGGGCGCGGGGTCGCCGGTGAACCACAGATCGGCGCCCACCAGCGGCAACAGGTTGCGCGCGGTGATCGAGACATCGTCGAGCTGCGCCTCGATGAAGCTCTCGCGGGTGTGCACCGCCCGGGTCTGCATCATGTGGCTCCAGCGCTGCACCCGCTGGGTGTCGCCCCAGTCGTAGCTCACATGCAGCGGAAAGGGGCGGTCGAGGATCTTGTTGTTGGTGTTGCCGAGGATGCCGCCGACCGGGTCGGTGAACTCGGGGTTGGCAGCATAGGCTTCACGGCCCAACCAGCGGTTTTCCGGCTCCCAGCCCGGCGCCGGCATCCGGCCCTTGGTGACATGGGCCGCATCGCGGCGCGGCATCCGGCCCACGGTCTTCATGCCGATATGGGCGGCGTCGACCATGACCAGGTTGAGGGCAGGGGCCACGTAATCTTCGCCCGCGGCGATCCCCTCGGCCACGCTGCGCGACCGCATCAGCTTCAGCGTTGCCGACAGCGAGGGGTCGTCGCCGGTGAGCAGGGTCCAGCTCAGCGCGGCGACATGGCCGGGCGGGGTCACGGCGGCGAGCCCGTAATGGTGGCCCGGGATCACCGGGCCGTTCGCCGTCCATTGCAACTGGATCGTCACCGGGGGTTCGTCCTTGATGCGGATGATCGAGGGGCGGGTGCGCATGGTCTCGAAGCCGTTCGGACCGCGCACCCGGGTCGGGTCTTCGGGGTCGAGCTCCTCGATGAACAGGTCCTGGTCGTCGAGATAGGCCGAGGTCAGCCCCCAGCCGAAATTCTCCGACCGCCCCAGCATCATCGCCGGCATCCCCGGGATCGTCCCGCCGATGATCCCGCCCGACGAGAGCTCCAGCCGGGCGAGATAGATGATCGTGGGCGCGGTGAGGCCCAGATGCGGGTCGTTCGCGAGCAGCGTGCCGCCCGCCGCCGAGCGGGTGGGCGCGGCGGCCCAGGCGTTGGAAGCGCCCGCGAACCCGCGCGGGGCGACCGGCGAGAGCGGGTCGCCGCTGGCCGCATCGGCGAATAGGGTCGCCCCGTCCGCGCCAGGATCAAGCGCGGCAAAATCGGTGGGTCTGGCGTCGAACAGAGCCGCATATTCTGGCAGCGCCGCCACCCCGCTCCCCGGCGCGTCGGGCAGGATGTCGACCAGCCGCTCGGGCGGCACGGCGAGCGCCACCCGGGCGCGCAGCACCTCGGACTGGACCTGGGTCGCCATCTGCACGCCCATGAGCTTCATGATCGCGAGGCTGTCGGCAGGCACCCAGGGGCTGATCTCGTTGGAGAAGAAAAAGAACTCCGGCGCGCCGCGCCCCAGCGCCTCGGCGTTGACCCGGTCGAGCCAGGCGTTGACGCCACGGGCATAGGCCTCGAGCGCCGCGGTGGTGTCTTCATCCTGCGCCGCGACCGCCTCCTGGGCGAGGGTGTAGAGGTCGAACCGGCGCATCAGCTCGTCGACCGCGAGGGTGCGGCGGCCGAACATCTCCGAGAGCCTGCCTTGCGCGGTGCGGCGCAGGATCACCATCTGCCACANNGGTCCTGGGCATGGGCATAGCCGAGGCCGAAGAAGACGTCGGCGTCGTTCTCGCCGAAGATATGCGGCACGTTCGCATGGTCGCGCACGATCTCGACCGGCGCGCCGATCCCGCTTGCAACCCGGGTGACGTCGTAGTCGGGGAGCGAGCGCGAAGCGAAGTAATAGGCCAGCCCCAACAGGCCGACGCCGAGCAGCAGCACCGCCGTCACCAATCGCACCGCCCATCGGAAAACGCTCATGTGCCCTCGTGCGCCGTTTCGCCTGCCCGCGTCCTGCTTGCTCGTGTTTCCGGGGCCTTCGCGTTGACCTGCCCGGAGGCCCCGTCAATATAGGCATGACGTATCGGACGCAATCGACGGAGCAGTCA
>JAGRMP010000566.1 GCA_020441225.1 Maritimibacter sp.
GACGTCATCTGCCTACTCGATCTTTCTGAAGCCGAAGCTTCTGCATTTGCGTCTGACGGCGAATACAATGCGTTTATCGAGGCAAGAAGCTTCGAGATCAATTCTGACAATTCTCAGACTGCAGCGCCAATCCCGAAAAACCTTTTCTCCCGAGCCTCAAGCATGTTCTCGGTAGCGGAAAGCGTTTGGGATGACCTCTGGGAGGCGCGATTGGCCGAAGCAGATCGGGAATGACTTCAAGCGGCTGAGAATGACGCTGACTGCGAACAGCTGCGCGAAGACTTCAACCTGGCGATGTTGCATCTGTTCGAGGCGATGCAGAGCGTAGTGGCCTGCGATCTTGGCAATCGGGAAGCTATTGTGTTAGAAAACCTCGGACCAAACGCGAAATTGTCCGAGGTTACCCATCAGTGGCAAGCGATGCGACACAGAGCCAGCGCCTCGTTGAATACCTTGAGACCCATGCGCCTGCGCGCGCACGGGAGCTCGAAGATGTCGGCGTCTCAGCGGCGACGATCTCTCGCGCCGTGCGCTCCGGCGAGATCCTCCGCCTTGGCCGGGGGCTTTACGGCCTGCCCGACAGCGCCCCCGATACGCATGAAACCCTGATCGAAGTCGCCAAGCGCGCTCCGAAGGCTGTAATCTGCCTCACATCGGCACTGGCTTTCCATGGTCTCACCGATCAACTGCCGCGTCGCGTCTGGATCGCCATTGGCGCCAAGGATTGGGAACCGAAAATCACCTATCCGAAGATCCGAACCGTCAGGTTCCGCGAACCTTATTTCTCCGGAGGCGTCGAGGAGCACCAGATGGGCGAGGCGACAATCAGGATGTACACGGTACCCAAGACGCTGGCCGACACATTCCGGAACCGGCGCCTGGTCGATCGATCGGTCGCCATCGAGGCGCTTAAGGCGGCGATCGAGCAGCGAAAGGCGACACCCTCCGCCATTGCTGAGGCGGCCCGGACCTACGGGGCCTGGAACCAGATGCGCCCCTACCTTGAAACCGTGACGTCGAATGGCTGAAAAGCCCAAGAATGTCGCGGCATCGGTGCGTCAGAGATTGCTGAACCTCGCAAGAGCTGAGGAGCAGGCGTTCGACGTGGTATTGGTTGCATTCGGACTGGAACGGCTCATCTACCGCCTGTCCGTATCGGCACACCGCGATCGATTCGTCCTGAAGGGCGGAATGCTCGTAACTCTCTGGACGAAGGACCGAGGCCGGTTTACCCGAGACATCGACTTCCTTTCGTTCGGGGCAGAGGACGAGGCGACCCTGAAGAAGACCATCGCCGAGATTCTCGCGATCGACGCAGAAGATGGCCTGATCTTTGACGACGGCAGTCTTTCGGCAGCCCCGATCAGGGAAGATCAGGTCTACGGCGGCATGCGCCTCAAAACGGTCGCCTACCTCGAGAAGACGCGGATCCCGATTACGATCGATGTCGGGTTCGGAGATGCGCTCGGAAATCCCGAATATACGCTCGACTATGGCTCCCTGCTGGACTTTCCCTCGGCATTGGTGCGCGCCTACTCCCCCGAGACCGTCATTGCGGAGAAGTTCCAGGCGGTCGTCGCGCTCGGTGTCGTCAATGGTCGGATGAAGGATTACTACGACCAGTGGGCGCTGCCGAAGGCCGTCGTTCTCGATCTGGACGACTTGCAGGCCAGCATCGAGAAGACCTTTGAGCGGCGGCAAACGGACGTGCCGCAAGAGCGGCCGCCCGGCCTGTCCCAGGCTTTCGCAAACGACGTAACAAAGGCCGCACAGTGGCGCGCCTATTCCGAGGCGACCGAGATCGAAGGCATGAGCCTTGCGCAGGTCGTCGATGATATCTGGGCGATGCTTGAGCCTGTCTGCGTGCGCGCCGGCACCGCGAAATAGTGGAGGCTGGCGTCAGATTCAGCTCACACCGCAGGCTCATGTCCCAGTCTCGGACAACACACCCGCATCCCGCAACTGCTCCCGATCCGGAAGATCGCGAAGGCTCTCCAACCCGAAAGCGACAAGGAACTGCTCGGTCGTCACGAAAGTGTAGGGCGCACCGCGCCGGGGCGATCGCGGCCCGGTCCCGATCAGCCCGCGGGCATGCAGCCGGCCGATCAGGTCGCGGCTGATGTCCTTGCCGAAGATGTCCTTGAGCCCGTCGCGATCAATGGGCTGGTGGTAGGCCACGGCGGCCAGCACCGCGACGTCGAATTCGCTCAGGTCCAGCACCTGGTCCCCGACATCCGCCGCGGCCCGGATCGCGGGCGCGTAGGCCGCGCGCGTGCGGAACATCCACCCACCGGCGACGCGGGCGATCTCGAAGGCCCGCCCCTCCAGATCGGCCGTGAGGTCCTCGACCAACAGATCGACCGAGACCCCCTGCCCCACCACCCGCGCGAGATCCTCACGGGCGACCGGCGTGGCCGAGGCAAAGAGCACCGCCTCGACCCGCCGCATCCATTCGCGCCAGCGCAACTCGGGCGGCAGGTCGGGCAACTCGCGGTCGAGCTCCGGTTCCGGTCTGTCCTTCGCCACGCTCACACCCCGTAGAGCCGGAAGGTGTCGCGTCCGGTCAGCTCGCGCACCGCGCCGAGATCGACCAGCCGGTCACAGAGCCGCCGCGCCGCGCGGTCCGGCAAGGGCAGCGCCGCGGGCGCCACCGCGTCACGCGCGAGAAACATCGCGACGGCCTCCCCGGCCCCCTTGGCGCGAAGCTTCGGTGCGACCGCCGTCAGATGCCCGGCGCGTCTCGTCAGATCGGCGGAGAGGTGCACGGCGTCGGCGATGGATGCGACGAGGGCGCGGTAACAGGCGAAGCGGAGGTCCTCGCCCCGCTTGCGCAGATCGGCGCGCCTCAGCCCCGTGGCCAGCAGCGGCACGAGATTGTCCCAGCCAAACGCCTGCGCGAGCGCCGCATCCGCGAGGATCACCGCAGCCACCTCGGCGCGCGGGACTTCCGTGAGCACCGCCTCCAGCACCATTGCGGCCCGGTTGACCGGCGCCCCCTGCCCCGCATCGAGCCAACCGGCGATCCGGTCCGGCTCGAGGTTTGGCAGGGCCCGGACCAGAGCCGTGATCGACAGCGGCTTTTCGACCCCGTGACGCCAGGCCTGATAGACCGCGCCCGCCGGTCCGGGCAGGTCGCCGGGGCGCATTAGGTGCACCGCGTCGCGCAGCTCCCTTGCCCTTTCGGGCCGCCCCGAGAACGAGACGCAAGCCTCCGCTGCGCGCAATGCCAGCCGCGCCCGCAACAAGGATTGGGGCACCTCCTCATGCCCCAACACAACATGCAGGTGGTTCACCGCCGCACCGGACGAAAACGCCACATGTTCAAGGGTTTCGGGTCGGCCGGAGGTGACCCATGCGGGCATCCGGGGTAGCGTGTCTGGGTCGCTGCTGTGAGCCGGCCGGGCGTATGTCATGCCGGGAGCCTACACGAGCGCGGCGCTTTCCTCCACGAAATAGCGTAACAACCGCCCCGCCTTGCCGTTTTTAGCTATGTCCAATAAGTTTGCATTATCGGACACGTTGGAACAGGCTCGGCGCCATGACGGAAAACCACGGGAAATCGAGCCCAGAGGCACGGGAGGGCGCGTGCTTCGATGCGGACCGCGAGGCGGATCACCCCGACTACGCAGACCTCAGCCCGCCGTCCTCCGTGGCCGGTTCCGGCACGCTCGACCGCCTGGTCGACACCGCCCGCGACTACGCCCGTGCCGCGGCCTCGGACAACACGCTGAAGGCCTATGCCAAGGACTGGGCCCACTTCACACGCTGGTGCCGGATGAAGGGCGCGGAGCTCCTGCCGCCGTCGCCGCAGATGATCGGCCTCTACCTCGCCGATCTGGCCTCCGGGGCCGGCAACTCCCCTGCCCTGTCTGTCAGCACCATCGACCGCCGCCTCTCGGGTCTCGCCTGGAACTACGCGCAGCGGGGGTTCACCCTCGATCGCAGGGACCGCCACATCGCGACAGTGCTGGCGGGGATCAAGCGCAAGCATGGGCGCCCCCCGGTGCGCAAGGAAGCGATCCTGGCCGATGACATCCTCGCGATGGTCGCGACCCTGACCCACGACCTGCGCGGGCTGCGGGATCGGGCGATCCTGCTCATCGGCTACGCCGGCGGGCTGCGGCGCTCCGAGATCGTCGGCCTCGACGTCCACAAGGATGACACACCGGATTCTGGCGGCTGGATCGAGATCATAGCGCAGGGCGCGCTGCTCACGCTCGATGCCAAGACCGGCTGGCGTGAGGTCGAGATCGGGCGCGGCTCGAAGGAGCAGACCTGCCCCGTCCATTCGCTGGAACAATGGTTGCACTTCGCGAAGATCGACTTCGGCCCGGTGTTCGTCGGCACCTCGCGCGATGGCACGCGCGCGACGGAGAAGCGCCTCAACGACCGGCATGTCGCGCGGCTGGTCAAGCGCACCGTCCTGGACGCGGGCATCCGCGCCGACCTGCCCGAGAAGGAGCGCCTCGCGCTGTTCTCCGGCCACTCGCTGCGCGCGGGTCTCGCCAGTTCGGCCGAGGTCGATGAACGCTACGTTCAGAAGCAGCTCGGACATGCCTCGGCCGAGATGACCCGCGGCTACCAGCGGCGCCGCGACAGGTTCCGGGTGAACCTGACCCAGGCCGCGGGGCTATAGTCCGACATTTCCAAGGGTAACCAACGCCGCAACATGACCCGGAAGATCACTGCGGGAATGCAGGATATCAACGATAATGACCTCTTCAGGCTGATCCAGGAACACCAAGAAATGCTCCCCTGCCCTGGCGAACCGCAGATCGGCCGCATCATCGACCAACACTGCGCAGCTTCGGCTATGCGCCAGACCGTTCAGGATGGCCTGACAGCGGGTGAGCACCTCGTTCTCATAGAGTTCGGCCTGTTCGAGCCCGAAATTTTCGATCGTCCAGGTTGCGATCTCGACCAGGCTTTCTTCAGCGCGGCGGGTCAGCCGAAGCGATCGGCTCATGAAGATGCGCGCGCTTGTCGAAAGGCGCGCCGGATCGCGTCTTCTCCTTGTCCTTCGGCAAACTCACCCGCCTTGGCCTGTGCCAAGCCCTCGAACAACCCCTGCCGGATACCGGCGAGCTGAGCTTCTTCCTGCTCCAGCAGCCGAAGCCCCGCGCGCATCGCCTCGCTGACGTTCTGGTACCGTCCGGACGCCACCAGTGCCTGCACCAGTTGGTCCTGGGTCTCGGTCAGAACGACATTGCGCGTCACCATCTATCGGGTCTCCTTTGTTGGCAATATATGCCAATGACCCCATTGTTCAAGAACTCATGCCGTCTGCCCGCCAAGCCTGCCATGGACGCTGCGCTCGAGATACAGACCCCCTTCCCCGGCGTTATCGACGTCGCCGCGCGGATAACCGGTCGGCTGGCAATTACGCCAGCGCAATGCCTCTCGAAGATTTCCGCCAGCGCCGCCATCACCAACGGTTTGCCGAAACGGTGCTTGGCCTCGGCGCGGTCCTCCAGTAGGGGTTGGAACGCCTGCGCGAACAAGGGCAGGCAACCGACGCCCTGCGCGAACTTCTTGAGCGGCGTCGGGCGGGCGGTTTTCTTTCGGTCGAAGAGGGCCGAACGCGGACCCGGGACATGATCGCGGCGAAGCGGGCCGAGCGTGGCCCTTGAAGTTCTGCGTGCAGCAGGTGTCGGCCGCGACCTCGCTCTGATCTTCGATTTCGTCGTCGCTGCGGCGGAAGACCTCGGCGAGCGCGCGGAGACCGCCTTCGACTTGGCCGAACGTCGCCTCGTCGGGATCGAAGCCGCGATGCTGTATCTTGGCAGGGTCCCGCATCAGGGCAGGCTCCGCGCAGAGCTCGGCGATGGC
>JAGRMP010000067.1 GCA_020441225.1 Maritimibacter sp.
GACGGGCTGGTGATGCAGGTGGGCACCCCGATGGAGCTCTACCACGAACCCGCCAACCTGTTCGTCGCCGGCTTCCTCGGCGCGCCGTCGATGAACTTCCTCGACGTCACCGTCGAGGCGGTCGAGGGCGGCGAGGCGCGGGTCGGCAACGGGGCGCTCGACCCGATTACCGTCTCGACCCGCGGGCGCAGCTTCGCGCCGGGCGACAGGGCGGTGCTGGGGCTCAGACCGCAATATCTCCACCCGGTTGCGGACGCCGAAGGGCAGCTCCACGGCACCATCCTGCTGACCGAGCGGCTCGGGGCCGAGACCATCGTCGAGGTCCGGCTCAAGGACGGCGGCAAGCTCATCGCGGCGCTCTCCGAAGACCGCGTCTACGAGCCGGGCGAGAAGATCGGCTTCAATTTCGACAGCGACCGCGCGCTTCTGTTCGCGCCCGAGGACTGACCCCGGCGGACGCCGAGACCCCGGTCGGGGGGGGGCGCGGGGGCGAAGCCCGGACAGACGGGGCAGGGCGCTCGCTGCGCCCTGCGTCCGGACGTCCGACCCGTCACACCCGCTCCAACCCCACCAATGCCACACCGCCCGGCCCTAAGGGGGGGCGGGCGCGGCCCTTTCGCCCCGCACGCCCGGTCCGCGCCGCTGACCTCATCCCAGCCATCGACCAGCGCCCGGCGCGCCCCGGAATGGCCGCCATTTTCATTTCACTCTTGACTGACCGACCGTCGGTCAGTATTAATTGAGCAAAGGAGAACGACTCACATGGCACGAATTACCAAGGCACCGGAGGAACGGCGGTTGGAAATCATCGAGACCGCTGAGCGGCTGTTTCACGAGGTCGGCTACGCGAAATGTTCGATCGAGATGATCATCCGCGAGATCGGCGTCGCGAAGGGCACCTTCTACTATTACTTCAAATCCAAGGAAGGGATCCTCTCCGCCATCGTCGAGCGCACCATTGCGCAGATCGAGGACATGGCCAATGCCGTCGCCGACGATCCCGCCCACGACGCGCTCACCAAGATGGAACTGTTGCTGTCCGGCTTTCAGGTCAGCGACCGCGACGCGAGCGAGGGCGGGGCCCGCGAGGTCACCGAGATCCTGCACCTGCCCGAAAACCGCGAACTGCACGAGGCGACCAGCGTCGCGACCGTCCTCAGCCTCTCGCCGGTGCTCGCCCGGATCGTCGAACAGGGCAACCGCGAGGGCGTCTTCGCCGTCGCCCGGCCGCTGGAGACGGTCCAGATCATCCTCACCGGCGCGCATTTCCTGCTCGACGGCGGGCTCTTCGACCTCACCGAAGACGAGAAGAACGAACGCCGCGCCGCCACCCGCGACATCTTGGAAAAATCCCTCGGCGCCGCGCCCGGCGCCTTCGCCTTCATGACCCCCGACACCCCGAAAGGAGTTTGAAATGACACATTTTCTCTATTCGCATGCCCCGCGCCGCGCGCTGCCCACGCCGCGCCGCAAGCCCGGCGAAGTGCCGAGCCGTGCCCTGCCGGCGTTCCTCGGCCTCACCCTCCTCCTCTCCTGGGGGATCGCCTTTGCCTATATCTTCGCGCCCGAAGCCATGGCCGCGCTGTTCGGCCCGATGGAGGGCGCGCATCCGCTCTACTTCTTCATGACCTGGGCCCCGGGGCTCTCCGGCATCCTGCTGGTGCTGCACTATGGCGGCAGACACGGGCTCAAGGCGTTTTTCTCGCGGCTTCTGCGCGCCCGCGCCGGGCTTGGCTGGTGGCTGCTCGTGCTCGCCGGTCTGCCCGCCACCTTCATGGTCGGATCGCTCATCAAGGGCGGCCCGCTCCTTGCCCCGCTCGAAGACGGCGCCGGCCAGGCGCTCGTCGTCTCGCTGGTGATGCTGTTCCTCGGGCCGATGGAAGAGTTCGGCTGGCGCGGCGTCGCGCAACCGCTCCTGCAGCGCCATCTGGCGCCGATCTGGGCGGGCGCGATCATCGGCGCGGTCTGGGCCTTCTGGCACCTGCCGGCCTTCTACCTCGGGGGCACCGTCTATGCCGAGTGGAACTTCCCGCTGTTCCTGACCGGCTGCGTCACCATCGCCGTCCTGATGACCCCGCTCTTCAACGCCGCGCGCGGCGGGCTCCTCCTGCCGATGCTGGTCCACTGGCAGCTCATCCTGCCGATCTGGCCCGATGCCCAGCCCTGGGACACATGGCTTCTGATCGCGGTGACGGCCGTGGTGGTCTGGGTCAAGCGCGACACGATGTTCTCGCGTGACACAGGCCGGACCGGCGCGGTGACGCAGGTGATCCCGCAAAGCTGACGCCTCACCCGCGGCCCGACCGAAGCGCCGGGCCGCGCCCCCCTCGTCCCGCCCCACGCCCCTCCCGGAGGCTCCCATGTCCGACTTCGCCAAGCCCTTCCGCCGCCCCGATTTCCGCCGCCTCTTCGCCGGCGCCACCACCTCGCAGCTCGGCGACCAATTCGCCCTCGTCGCCACCCCCTGGCTGGTGATGCACCTCACCGGCGACCCGCTGGCGCTGGGCCTGGTCCTCGCGCTCGAAGGCGCGCCGCGGGCGCTGTTCATGCTCCTGGGCGGTGCGGTCAGCGACCGGTTTTCGCCGCGCCTCGTGCTGCTCGTCGCCGACATCCTCCGCATGCTCCTCGCTGGCCTCCTCGCCGCCGTCGTGCTGATGGGCGCGGTCGAGATGTGGATGGTCTACGGCTTCGCGCTCGGCTTCGGCCTGGTCGCGGGCTTTGCCATCCCTGCGGGCAATGCCATGGTGCCGGGCCTTGTGAGCGAACCGGAGCTCGAAGCGGGCAATGCCTCGATCATGGGCGGCGGCCAGCTTATGGGATTTGCCGGCCCCTTTGCCGCCGGCGTGCTCGTCGGCCACACCACCGACGCGCTTGCGGGCGTCGGGCTGGCCTTCGCCGTCGATGCCGCCACCTTCGCCGTCTCGGCGTGGATGCTGAGGCGGATCCGCACCCGCGCCGCCGCGCCCCGATCCGCAGCGGGCGGGATCGGCGCCGAGATGCTCGCCGGGCCCCGTCACGTCTGGTCGTCGCCCGAAATGCGGCTCACCTTCCTCATCATCGCCGCGGTCAACTTCCTCTTCGTCGGGCCCATCATGGTCGGCATCCCGGTGCTCGCCGAGACCCGCCTGCCGGAGGGCGCGGTTGCCTTCGGCCTCCTCATGTCGGGCTTCGCGGGCGGCAACCTCGCGGGCTACGTCGTCGCCGGGGCACTGCCGCGCCCGGGGTCCGCGGCGCTGCGTGCGATCCTCACCGGCCTGCTCGCAGGCTTTGCCCTCGTGCTCGGGGTCATGGGCGCCACCGCCTCGACCTGGACCGATTTTGCCCTGCTCACCGCGCTCGGCGTCGGCAACGGCTATGTCACCATCGTGCTGATCTCGTCGCTCCAGGCGCGCACCCCCCGCGACATGCTGGGCCGGGTCATGGGGCTGATGATGTTCTCGAGCTTCGGCCTCGTCCCGGTCTCGGAAGCGCTCTCCGGCGCGCTCGGCCGCTGGGACGTCGCGGCCCTGTTCTTCACCGCCGCCGTCCTGACCGCGCTGGTCGCGCTCTGGGCCGCCATGCAACCCGCCCTCGCAGGCCTGGGGGCTGGACAGCCCCAGCCCGAAGCCTGACCATATTCCGGCGCGACCGCCGGTCACAGGAGATCCCCCATGCGCAAAGTCATGCTCGCCACTCTCGCCGTTCTCGTCGCAGCCGGCGCCACCTGGGGCTGGATCAAGGAACAGCCGATCAAACGCACACCCGCCCCGGATTGGGAGGCGTCGATCACCATCCCCGGCGTCGAGGCCATCCCCTTCACCGTCCCGGTCGAGGGCGCCACGCTCGAAGCGCTGATGCTGAAGCCCGAGGCGTCCGGGCCGGTGGGCGCGGTGGTCTTCGCCGGCGGCTCCGGCGACGGGCTGTTCCAAGCCTATGCCCCCGGCTTTCTCAAGACCTATCTGCAGGACATCTTCCTGCCGCGCGACATCGCCGTGGTCTATGTCAACAAGCGCGGCATGGGCGCGTCGACCGGCAACTGGATGAACAACACCATCGAGGGCCGCGCCGCCGATCTCGATGCGGTCGCCGCCGCGGTGCGGCAGATGGAGGGGATCGACCCGGCCCGCGTCGGCCTCGCCGGGCACAGCCAGGGCGGCTGGGTCGTGGTCGAGGCGGCGGTGGCCGAGCCCGCCACCGCCTTCGTACTCAATTTCATGGGACCGCTGCGCACGACCTTGGACCAGTTCGAAAACATGTGGCGCAACACCTATGCCTGCAACGGGCTCGCGGGCGACAGGCTCGAACGCGCCTATGCGTGGAAGCGCCGGATCACCCGGCTCGGCATGGCGGTCGGCGGCGTGCTGCCGATCGGAATGCTGGAGTTCGACCGCAAATTCTTCGCCTATGACAACAGCGGGCTTCTGGCCGAACTCGATGCGCCGATGCTCGCGGTCTATGGCGGCACCGATATCCTGGTCGACGGCCCGGCCAACGAAGCCACCCTTGCGGCCGCGTTCCCCGACGGCGTGCCGGACCATCTCGAAGCGGTGACATTTCCCGGTCTCAACCACATCGGATACCTCCAGGCCGATATCTGCGACAACGCCTGGGACACCGGCCCCGACGACGCCTCGCCCGAGCTGATCGCGGCCATCGAGGACTGGTTGACGCGGATCGGGTATTGACGTCGCGACCCCGTGGTTGCCCCGGAGACGTCGGGGCGTCGGGGCGTCGGGGCGTCGGGGCGTCGGGGCGCCGGGGCGCCGGGACCGCGAACGCGCGCGACGGCCGCGGCGGCAACCGGTTGCGGCGCGCCCGTTCGTCCGCGGCCGGGGTGACCTTCGCAGTGCGTCCCCGTGCCCGGTCGCTACCAGTTTCCGCCGTGCGCGGTCTCGATAAGTACCTGGTCTCCGGGGGCCAGGCGCAGGCCGCTGACGAACCTGTGGGTCTCCGTGTCTCCCGATCGGCGGAGCACCCGCATCACGTTCGTTCCGCCCTTGGGCGCGGCCCCGGCGGACCAGACCGGGACCACACCGCGGGTGTAGCCGACCGACAGGGTGGCCGGCCCGCGGGTCCGGTAGAGGACCGAAACCCCGCGTCCGCCCCGGTGACGCACATCCAGCTCGGGGCGCTCCGCAAGCGCCTTGTGAACCACGTCGAGCCCATAGCGGGTCTCGCAGATTTCCACCGGGCAGGTGAACGTGTCACCGTGGTTGGTCGAAAACATCGCGTCCATCCCGTCGCGGTCCGCGGTGGCGCCCCAACCGCCCATCTGCGGTTCGACCAGCGTGTACCGGCGGCCCGTATCGGGGTGGACACCGGCAATCACGGTGCCGAAGATCGAGGAAAAGGAGCCCACCGGCAACCGGCCGGGAAGCGCCTGCGCCATGCATTGCCACAACAGATCGACCAGCCGGATCCGGGTTTCGAAATAATAGCCCTGCGGGGCGGTGGGCCCGGCATGAAAGATCGTGCCGGCTTCGGTGATGACCTCGAGCGGGGCGAAGGACCCGGCGTTGGCGAAGACATCCGGATCGCAAAGCGCTTTGAAGATCATCTGCGCCGAGATGACGGCGCCATCGCGGCTGGTGTTGTAGGGCGCGGCCCGCTCGGCCGGGTTGCCGGTGAGGTCGACGGTGAACCGCGCGTCGCTGATGGTGATCGCGGCCCGCCACAGGGCGCCGTCGTCCTGTTCCTCTTCGATTTCGTAGCGCCCGGCGGGCAACGCCGCCAGACCGGCGAGCGCCCGCGCACGGCCGGTCTCGAAACCGTCTTCGATCGCCCGCGCAACCGTTTCGGCGCCGAATTTGCGAAACAGCGCCAGGATCTGCGCCTCGGCGCTGTTGCCCGCCGCGATCTGCGCCCAGAGATCGCCGTGGACGAAGTCGGGCAAGCGCGAGTTGGCGGCGATGATATCGAACACCGCCCGGATCGGCTCTCCGGCGTCGAACAGCCGCACCGCCGGCAGGCGAAGGCCCTCGGCGAAGATCTCGGTCACATCCGTTGCCATCGAGCCGGGCACCTTGCCGCCGATGTCGCCCCAATGGGCGATCGAGGCGGTCCAGGCCACGCAGGCGCCGTCGAAGAACACCGGCTTGGCGATGACCACGTCGTTCAGATGGGTCACGCCGCCGAAATTCGGGTCGTTGGTGACGAAGACATCGCCCTCCCGGAGGGTCTCGCCGAAGCGGGCGACGAGCGCCTGCACCGCCTTGTCGAGCACGCCAACGAAGGTGGGGATGCCGGCGCCCGAGCTGACCAGCCGCCCCGCGGCGTCCGTCACCCCGGTGCCCACGTCCAGCACCTCGTAGATGATCGGGCTCATCGCCGTCTTGCGCAGGACCGCGAACATTTCCTCGGCGGCGTTCTCGAGCCCGGCCTGGATGACCGAAAGAGTGAACGGGTCGGCCATCAGATCACCTTCAGCGTTCTGGGCAGGTCCGACAGGATCTCCGGGCCGTCCTCGCGCAGGATCACGATGTCTTCGAGGCGGATGCCGAACCGGCCGGGCAGGTAGATGCCCGGCTCGATGGAAAAGACCATGCCGGTCTCGAGCACGGTCTGCGAGACCGACGTGAGGTAGGGCTGTTCGTGGACCTCGACGCCCATTCCGTGCCCGGTCCGGTGCACGAAGTAATCGCCGAAGCCTGCCGCGGTGATGACCCCGCGGGCCGCGTCGTCCACCTCGTGCGCCTTCACGCCCGGCCGCGCGGCCTTCAGCGCCGCTTGCACCGCGGCTTCGACGATGGCGTGCACCTCCGCGTAGCCCTCGGGCGGTGTGCCCAGGACGGCCATGCGGGTCATGTCCGAGGAATAGCCGCCCTTGGCCCCGCCGATGTCCATCACCACCGCGTCGCCGGGCGCGAGCACCGTGTCACCGGTATGGTGATGCGGAAAGGCGCCGTTGGCGCCCGCGCCGACGATGTCGAACAATGGCGCGGCGCCCGCTGCCTTGAACGCCTCGCGGATGACCGCGCCGACGGCCGCTTCGGTCATGCCCGCGGCCATGGCGGCCCAGCCGGCTTCCATCGCGCCGTCTGCTATGCGCGCGTTTTCCTTGAGGATCCGGTATTCCTCCGCGTCCTTGCGCATGCGCAGGGCGCCGACGGTCGATGCCGTGAACAGCCGTTCCGCACCCGGCAGGGCTTCCTGCACCAGCGCCGCGAAATCCGCGCGCATGGTCTCGTCGAGCACGATCCGCTGCGCCGACGCGGCCCCGAGATCGTCGATCAGCGCCGCGAAACCCGCGTCGGGCCCGTCGGCATCGGCCCATTCGTGGAACGGAAGGTCGGTGTGGGGCCGCGATCCCTGGGCGTTGAGCGCGGGCATGAGAAAGGCGGCGCGGTCGCCTGTGACACAGAGCAGGCAGGGCCGCTCGTCGGGGTGCGGGTTGAACCCGACCAGCCAGCGCATATGCGCGCCCGGTCCGAGGGCGAGGAAATCCACGCCCTCGCGTCCCATCAGCTCCTGGAGGAGTGCGATCCTGTTCATGTTGGTCCCTTTTCGTTTGTCGCGACGGCCGGCGGGCGCATCGCTCACGCGCTGTAGCCGTAGACCTCTTTCGCCCGTTCCGGCGTCAGGATCCCGTTGCGGATGTCGGCCGCGATCTTGGCGGTGTCGCGCTTCTTAGGGTCGCCGTATCCCGCGCCGCAGGAGGTCACGACCCGGATCACGTCGTCGGTATTCACCGTCAGGCCGGAGACGAAGGCGTAGCGCTCCTCGCTGCCGTCGGTCTTGAGGACCTCGATGTGGTTGCCCGAGCCTTCGTTCCCGCCCTCGAGCGGCCAGGGCTTGACCTTGGACCGGGTGTAGCCCGCCGTCAGGAAGCCGTTGGTGGTGCGGATCCTGTATTCCAGGCGAATGCCGCGCCCGCCGGCAAACTCGCCTTCGCCGCCGGGAGCGGTGTTGAGCTCCATCCGGTCGACGAACAACCCGTTGCGGGCCTCGGAGATCTCGGCCGGTGTGTTGTAGGTTTCGCCGTGGAACCCGGAGTAGATACAGGTGTTGCCGTCGTGGCCTTCCCAGGCCCCCCAGCCACCGATCTCGGGTTCGATGATCGTGTACTGGCGCCCGGTGTCGGGGTGGATGCCGCCGATGAAGGTGCCCGCGATGGTCGAGAAATGCCCCGCGGGCAACAGCGTGGGCATGTGCGGCGCGAGGCAGCGCCAGATCAGATCGTAGATCCGGATTTCCGTCTCGTAGTAAAAGCCGACCGCGGACGGCTCCTTGGCGTGAAAGATCGACCCTTCGCGGGTCAGCACCTGGAGTGGGCGGAAACAGCCGTCGTTTGCCGGCGTTTCGTGGCCGGTGAGCGATTTGAACACCATCTGCGCGCAGATGATCGTCCCGTCGCGGCAGGCATTGGTCGGCCCCGGGTCCTGGTCGGGATTGTCCCGCAGATCGACGATGAACGCTTCGTCCGAGATCGTGACCTTGACGTTGTACACCCGTCCGTCGTCCTGATCCTCGGACAGTTCGAATGTCCCCTTGGGCAGGGCGGCAAGCTCGGCGCGCGCGGATCGTTCGCCGAAGTCCATGAAGCTTTGCATCGCCGCGATGAACGTGGCCACACCGTATTTGACCGCCAGCTCCTCGAGCCGTTTCGCGCCGACGCGCACCGAGGCGATGGCGGCCCAGACGTCGCCCAGCAGGAAATCGGGCATCCGCGAATTGGTGGTGATGATGTCCATCACCGACCGCTCGGTCCGGCCTTCGCTGACGAGCTTCACGCCCGGAAGCCGGAGCCCTTCCTGAAAGATCTCGGTCGCATCGCCCGACAGCGAGCCCGGGGCCATGCCGCCGACATCGGAATTATGCGCGATATTCGCCGTCCAGGCGATGAGCCGGCCCTCGGCGAAGACCGGCATCGCCAGGACGAGATCGTTGAGATGGGTGACCCCGCCGTAATAGGGGTCATTGGTGATGAAGACGTCGCCGGGGCGGATGTCTTCGGGATCGAACCGTTTGAGCAGTGCCTGCACCGTCTTGTCGAGCACGCCGACGAAGGCCGGGATGCCGGCGCCCGACGAGGCGATACGCCCCTCGGCATCGGTGATCCCGGTGCCCATGTCGAGCACTTCGTAGATGATCGAGCTCATGGCGGTCTTGCGCATGGCAGCGAACATCTCGTCGGCGGCCGCCTGGAGCGAGTTCTGGATGATCTCGAGGGTGATCGGGTCGTTTGCCTGGGTCATCGTCGCGGCCTCAGCTCTGCAGGGTGATGTGGATGTTGCGATAGGCGTCGACCGACACGGCATTGCCGGGATGGATCACCACCGTCGTGCCGCTGTCTTCGATCACGGCGGGACCGGTGAATTCCATCCCCGGCGCCAGCCTGTCGCCGTCATAGATCACCGCCTCGCGCTTGCCTTCGAGCGCGTAGTCGACCACCCGTCGGCCTTTCACCGCGCCGGCCGCGTCCTTGTCTCCCAGCGGTTCGGGCCGCATTTCGAGCTTGCCGACCTCGGCTTTGGCGACCAGGTGAATGCCCACCATCTCGACCGGCGCGTCGAGCCGGTAGGTGTATTCGCGCTCGTAGGTCTCGTGGAAGGTTTCGCTGATAGTCGCCAGGCTCGCGTCGGTGATCGTCTCGCCCGAGAGCAGCACCTCGGTTGTGTGCTCCTGGTTCTGGTAGCGGAACTTGCCGTAGCGCAGGAAGGTGACCTTGCCGGCGTCGATGCCCTCCTCGGTGAAGGTCGCGAGCGCTTTGGCCTCGGCCTCGGCGAAGGTGCCCTCGATCACCGCCCCCGCGCCGGCGCCAAGGTCGGCGAGATGGGTGACGAAAAAGTCGCGGCGCAGGTCCGACATCATCATGCCCCAGGCCGAGAACACCGCCGCCGCGGCGGGTACGACGACCTTCTTGACCTGCAATTCGAGACCGAGCGCAACCGCGTGCATCGCGCCGCCGCCGCCGAAGGCGAGCAGGGTGAAATCGCGGGTGTCGAAGCCGCGGTTGAGCGACACGAGTTTCAGCGCGTTGACCATGTTGTTGTTGGCGATCCGGATGATCCCTTCGGCCGCCTGGTCGGTGCTGACGCCGAGCCGGTCGCCGATGGCCGCGAGCGCCTTTTCCGCCGCCGCCATGTCGGCGGTGACCTCGCCGCCGCAGAAATAATCGCGGTTGATCCGCCCGAGCCAGAGGTTCGCGTCGGTCGTCGTGGCCTCGGTGCCGCCTTTGCCGTAGGCCGCGGGGCCGGGCAGGGCGCCCGCCGATTGCGGCCCCACGTGCAGCTTGCCGAAATCGTCGACCCAGGCGATCGAGCCGCCGCCATTGCCAATCTCCACCAGATCGACAACCGGCACCATGATCGGGTAGCCGGCCGACTTGCGGCTGCGCTCGATCCAGTAGTCGGTCATGATCCGGACCTCGCCGTTCTCGATCAGCGAGCATTTCGCGGTGGTGCCGCCGATATCGAGCGCCAGCACGTTGGGCTCGCCGATCAGCCGGCCAAGCTCCGCCGCGCCCCAGAAGCCCGACGCCGGGCCGCTTTCGACCATGGTGATCGGCGTGCGCGACGTGGCTTCGAGGCTGTCGACGCCGCAGTTCGACTGCATGATATAGGGGCTGCCCTTGAACCCGCGCGATTTCAGCCCGTCATCGAGCTTGGCGAGGTAGCGCGCCGCCACCGGCTGGACATAGGAGGACAGGACAGCGGTGTTGGTGCGCTCGTATTCGCGCCATTCGCGGGTGATCTGGTGCGACGCCACCACCGAAACCTCGGGCCAGAGCGCCTGGACCGCGGCCAGGGCGGCCTCTTCATGGGCCGTGTTGGCGTAGGAGTGCAGGAAGCAGATCGCCACCGCCTCGACACCCTCGGCGCGGAACCCGTCGAGGATGGCGCCGAGGCCGGAGAGATCGAGCGGCGTGCGTTCCTCGCCCATGTAGGTGATCCGCCCGGGCAGTTCGGCACGCAGGTAACGCGGCACGAAGGGCGCGGGCTTCTCGTAGTGCAGGTTGAAGAAATCGGGCCGGTTGCCACGGGCGATTTCCAGCGTGTCGCGAAACCCTTCGGTGGTGATCAGCCCGACCTTGGCCCCCTTGCGCTCGGTGAGCGCGTTGATCACCGCGGTGGTGCCATGGGCGAGGAAATCCACCTCCGACGGATCCACGCCGCCCTTTTCCAGCACGTTCAGCACGCCGGTCTCGAAATCCGGCGGCGTGGTATCGGTCTTGGCGGTGATGACCCGCGAGGCGCCGGTCTCGGTGTCGGTCTCGAAGCAGACGAGGTCGGTGAAGGTGCCCCCCACATCGGTGGCCACGCGGCGGGTGATCTTACCCATGTCTCTCTCCTTGTTTGCGGATGCTTTCGGCCAGCAGGAAGGCCAGCGCCCCGGCGGGCTTGAGGGTTTCGGCAGCGGCGACCCGTTCGGGCGTGTAATGCCCGGCCTCGTGCAGGCAATTCAGGGTCCCGCGCATTTCGCCGTTGATGAAGATCGGCAGGTTCAGGCAGCTCTCGCACCCCAGCGAGCGGATCAGCTCGTGGTCCGGGAAGACTTCGGCGATCTCTTCGATCGTGTTGGCGACAAAGGTCTCGTGCCGGTCGTCGACGATCCGCGACCAACGGTTGCGGACCCGGGGTTTCTCGCCGAGCACCGGGTAGGCCTCGGGCATGTTGGTGTAGCTGCGCCAGGCGACGTCGCGGCTATGGTCGACCTCCATCAGGGTGAAAAGCTTCACGCCGATGGTTTCGTCGACCAGCCGCTCGAGCGCCTGGTAGGTGGTCTCGGGCTGGGCCGTCGCCTCGGCGATGGCTGCAATCACGTCATTCATCTGTGGCCCTCCCTGGCCAGGGCGTCTCTGAGGTCAAGCTCTTCCGGCGTGACGACCGGAACCGCGCCGATGAGCTGACGGGTGTAGTCTTCGCGCGGGGTTTCGAAGATGGCTTCCGTCGCGGCGCATTCGACCAGCTGCCCGGCGCGGAACACGGCGACCCGGTCGGCGACGTTGCGCACCACCGAAAGATCGTGGGTGATGAACACGTAGCTCAGCCCTTTCCGGGCGCGCAGATCGTTGAGCAGCCGCAGGACCCGCGCCTGGACCAGCACATCGAGCGCCGAGGTCGGTTCGTCGAGCACGACCAGCCGCGACTGACAGGCGAGCGCGCGGGCAATCGCGACCCGTTGGCGCTGACCGCCCGAAAGCGCGGCGGGCGGGCGCTTGCGCATGTCGCGGGGCAGCCCGACCTCTTCCAGCGCATCCTCGACCATCGACCACCGCGCGGCGCGGTCGCCGATGCCGTAGACGTCGAGCCCGAGCCGGACCGAGGCGCCGACCGAGCGCTTCGGGTTGAGCGACGACAGCGGGTTCTGCTGCACGAGCTGGATCGCGGAGCGCTGTTCGAGAGTTCGGCGCACGGTGAGCGGGTGGCCCTCGAAGTCGATCTCGCCGCCGCTCTGACCGAAGATCCCGAGGATCATGTTGGCGAGTGTCGTCTTGCCCGAGCCGCTCTCGCCGACGACGGCGAGACATTCGCCGGGCAGGACGTCGAAGGAGACGCCGCGCACGGCCTGTACGGCCCCGGCGCCCTGTCCGAAGGTCTTGGACACGTTCCTCAGCGACAGGACCGGGGTCATGCGGCGCCCTCCGCGTGGGTGACGCTCGGCTCGAGGAAGGCGTCGTCCATGTCGCTGATCTCGGGGATGCCGCCGCCGGTGATCCGTGGCACCGCCGCCATCAGGGCGCGGGTATAGGGGTGGCCGGGGGTGTCGAACACGGCGCGGGTCGCGCCCTGTTCCACGATCCGGCCGCGATAGATCACGTAGACCCGGTCCGCAAACTCGCGCACCACGCCGAGGTTGTGCGAGATGAACAGCACCGCGGTGCCCGTGCGTTCGACCAGGTCGTGCATGAGATGCAGGGTCTGCGCCTGCACCGTTACGTCGAGCGCGGTGCCCGGTTCGTCGGCGATGAGCAGGGACGGGCGGTTGGCGAGCGCCATGGCGATCGTCACCCGCTGGTTCATCCCGCCCGAAAGCTGGAACGGGTAGGCCTTGAGCACCCGGGCCGGATCGTGGATCGACACCGAGTTCAGCAGCTCCTCGGCCCGCTCGAAGGCCGCGTCCTTCGAGATCCGCGGGGTCCGGCGGCGCAGCACCTCGGTGAACTGGTTGCCGATGGTGAACACCGGGTTGAGCGACGAGGTCGGGTCCTGGAAGATCATCGACATCTTGGTGCCGCGCAGCCCGTGCCATTGCCGCCGCGACAGCCGGTTGAGGTCCTGGCCCTCGAACACGAGATCCCCTGTGACACGGGTCGCGCGCTGCTCCTGCAGCTGGCCGAGCACGAGGCGCGCGGTCACCGACTTGCCGGACCCGCTCTCGCCCACCAGCGCCACCCGTTCGCCGGCCCGGATGTCGAGCGAGATCCCGTGAAGCACCTCGGTCACCCCGGAATAGCCCCGGAAACTGAGCGTCAGGTCGCGGATGTTGAGCACATCGGTCATTGATCCGCTCCGAGGATCTCGCGCAGCGCATCGCCGACGAGGTTGAAGCCGAACACGGCGACGAGGATGGCAAGGCCGGGGAACACCGTGAGCCACCAGCTGTCGGGCAGGTAGCGCGCGCCCTCCGCCACCATGCTGCCGAGGTCGGGCGTGGGCGGCTGCACCCCGAGGCCGAGGAAGGACAGCGACGAGGCGATGATGATCACGAACCCCATGTCGAGCGTCATCTTGGTGATGATCGCGGGCAGGCAATTGGGCAGGATCTCGCGCAGCGCGATATGCGCCGTCGAAGCGCCGATGACCTCGGCCGCCAGCACGTAGCCTTCCTCGCGTTCCGAGCGGGCGATGTTATAGACGAGCCGCGCGTACCAGGGCCACCACATCGCCGTCACCGCCAGCATCGCATTCATCAGCGTCGGTTCGAGCACGCCCATCATGGCGATGGCGAGCACCAGCGGCGGGATCGACAGGAACACGTCGGTGAGCCGCATCAGCACGAACTCGACCTTGCCGCCGAGATAGCCCGCGAACAGGCCCACCAGCGTGCCGATCGGCGTGGCGATGGCGAGCACCACGACCCCGAGCACCAGCGAGATGCGGAAGGCATAGAGGATCCGGCTGAACAGATCGCGCCCGACCAGATCGGTTCCCATGATGTTGCGCGCGGTCGGCGCCTGGTTGAAATAGACGAAATCCACCACCGCGCCCCGGTGCTCGGGGAAGGGGGCGATGACGTCGGCAAAGACCGCGGCGCAGACCACCAGCGCCACCAGGATCACGCCGAAGAGCGACAGCGGGTTGCGCAACAGAATGACCATCGTGCGTTTCATGACGATCCCCTCTGCGAGTGGCGGATGCGCGGGTTGAGGAAGGCGATCATCAGATCGACGATGAGATTCACGATCAGGAACGTGGCGGAAATGATCAGCACGGTGCCGATGATCGCGTTGAGGTCCTTGCGCAGGATCACCGAGACGCCGTAGCGGCTGAGACCGGGCCAGGCAAAGACGCTTTCGACCAGGAAGGCGTTGCCCAGCATGGCAGCGAAATCCAGCCCGATGATCGTGAGCGAAGGGATCAGCGAAGGCTTGAAGGCGTAGAGGCGGGCGATCCGCCGCGCCGGATAGCCGAAGGCGGTCGCCATCTCGATATAGGGCTTGTCGTAGGTTTCGACCATGTTCGCGCGGGTCAGCCGCGCCGCCTGGCCGATACCGGAGACCGCGAGCGCCAGCGCCGGCAGAACGATGTGCCTCAGCGCGTCCGCGAAGGCCGCGAGATTGCCCGCGATCAGCGTGTCGATCAGCAGAAAGCCGGTCACGCGGTCGATCTCGTAGATGTCGGACAGCCGCCCGGCGATCGGGAAGATCGGCACGAAGAAGGCGAACAGCAGCATCAGGATCACCGCCCAGACGAAGCTTGGCGCCGACACGCCGAGGAGCGAGACGAGCCGGATCAGGTTGTCGGGCCAGCGGCCCCGGTACCGGGCCGACAGGATCCCCAGCGGCAGCCCGATCCCCACCATCAGCACGCCTGCGAACAGCACCAGTTCCAGCGTTGCGGGCAGGAACTGGGCAATGTCCTGGGTGACCGGGCGGTTGGTGTAGAGCGAGATCCCGAGATCGCCGCGCAAGAGGTCCTTCACGAAATACCCGTATTGCAGCACGATCGGATCGTTCAGGTGCAGCGTTTCGCGCAGCCGCTCGATCTGGTCGGCGCTCGCGTTCGGCCCCAGCGCGATGCGCGCCGGGTCGCCGGGGATGACCCGGGCGATGCCGAAGATCAGCATCGAGACGCCGACGAGCACGATCAAAGAGATACCGAACCGTCGCGCGAGGAGGCGAAGGACAGGAGACATTTCCGTTTTCCAAGGCTGGCCGCCGGGCCGGGATTGGTCCGGCGGCCGGGAGGGGTCAGTCGTCGGCCACGTCCATCAGGCGGAAGGTGAAACCCATCCCGTCGAGGCCGAAGGCTTGCGCCGGGTCGGTGAGCGCCGGGGCCGACACCCGGTTGCTCGCGGCAAAGACCGACTGCCGGTCGTAGGCGTAGATCGTCGGCGCGATCTCCATCAGCCGGGCGTTCAGCATGGAATAGGCGGCCTGCCGGTCCGCTTCGCTCTCCGCCGCGCGGCCTGCCTCGAGATACTGGTCGACTTCGGCGTCGTTCAGATACTCGGGCGACTGCCAGGTGCCGGGCGTCGAGGAATGGTACATGCCGTAGAGCAGCGTGTCGGGGTCGCCGGTCACGGCATTGACGAACAACTGGCTGATATGCGGCGTGTTCTCGGGCTTCGACACCTGCTCGGCAAACAGCGCCCAGGGCATCTTGACGATATGCGAGCCGACGCCGAGCGCGGTCAGGTTCGACTGGAACAGAAGCGCGAAACGCTCTTCCAGCGGCACTTCCGCGATCCAGCTGATCTCGATGTCCATCTCCGCCGGGTCATAGGCGCAGGCGTCGAGATGCGCCTTGGCCGCGTCGAGGTCCTGGGCCTGGACCATCGAGGGATCGTTGGCGCCGAACATGCCCACGGGGATCGCGCCGGTCGCGGGGCTGCCGCCGGACACGTCGTCGGTGATCGCGATCATCTTGATGGCGGTGTCGTAGTCGAAGGCCGCCGCCAGAGCGCGGCGGCAATTGACGTCATCGAGCGGCGGCTTGGTGGTGTTCATCTTGAGATAGAACGCCCCGGTGCCGCCCTCGGTGAGGAGCTGGGCGCCGTCCTCGGCCAGCGCCTTCACCACCTCCGGCGGCAGCCATTGCGAGGCGATATCGTGCTCGCCCTGCGCGATCAGCGTGCGCACCGTCGCCGCCTCCAGCCCGTAGCGCAGCCGCACGGTGTCCGGCGCGCCCGCGGCGATGTCGAGGAAGTAATTGGCGTTCTTCGCCATCACCGTTTCGTCCTGCGGATTGTGCGCGGTCACCACATAGGCCCCGCTGCCCGCCCCGTTGGCCGAGAGAAACTCTTCGCCCCATTCGCTGTCGCCCTTGTTGGCCTCGACCAGCGCCTTGTCGACGATCGGTAGCCGGGTCAGCGAGGCGACGAAGGGCGCATAGACCCGCGACAGGTTGAACCGCACCGTCCGCGCATCGACCGCTTCGACGCTTTCGACATCGCCGAACAGGTAGCTGAGCCCCGCGCCGAGCGCTTTCATCCGTTCGAAGGAATAGACCACGTCGTCGGCGGTCAACGGGTTGCCGCTCTGGAAGCTCACGTCGTCGCGCAGGGTGAAGGTGAAGATGTTGCCGTCGCTGGTCCAGCTTTCGGCCAGGTGCGGCACGTGGCCCGGCGCCCCCTGAGCGGGCAGCACCAGCGTGTCGTAGACGTTGAACATCAGGATGCTGTCGGCATAGTCCGACGCCTTCGCCGGGTCGAGCTCGCCGACGGCGACCTCGTCGAGGCGCAGGGTGCCGCCGGCCAGGGCCGGAGCCGTCAGCGCGGTTGCCGCCAGGAGCCCGGCGGCCAGGGATGTTTTCCAGGTGATCATGTCGTTTTTCCCTTTGGACTATTGGTTCTGTTAGTTGTTTTCGCGGTTTTCCCGTCGTTCTTGTGGACCGGGTCGATGGTGTCTTCGCCGAACACGTCCATCGTGCCGCACCAGAGCATCGCCGAGGTCTCGGACGTGTGGTTCCAGGTCGAATGCACCTTGCGCGAGTCGAAATGCATCGAGTCGCCCCGTCGCAGGATCGTCCGGGTGCCCTCGACTTCGACGGTCAGCTCGCCTTCGAGCATGTAGAACAGCTCTTCGCCCTCGTGGCTGATCGGCTCGTTGCGGTGCCCGGGCGGCTCATGGACGATGACCGACCGGATGGTGCTGCCGGGAAACTTGGCCGAAATCCGTTCGTAGGAGAGCGCGCCGGCGGCAACGCTGTAGCTCACCCGCTGGTCGGCGCGGGTGGCGTCGTCGCTGCTGGTGGGCTGTTCGAGGAAGTAAGAGATCGGCTGCCGGAGCGCCCCCGCGATGGCCCGCAGCGAGGACAGCGACGGCACGGTGAGATCGCGCTCCACCTGCGAGATGAACCCGACCGACAGCCCCGCTTCATCGGCCACCACCTGCATGGTCAGCCCGGCGTCCTTGCGGCATCGGCGAAGTTTTTCGCCCAGGCTCTGGTCGGATATCGGTTTCGGCGGGGTGGATTTTTTTAGCATTGCTAAAGTTTGACGCTTTCCACGATTCTGTCAAATTTTATTTATGCTAAAATTTCAGACAGGCTCCTGGCGCTCTGAGGCGCTTCACCGGCTGTCCGGCGGCGTGTCCGGGACGCCGGGTGCAAAACGAGGCGGCGCAGGTGCCGCCCCGCTCTCTTGGCTCAGTTCATAAAGGCCACGGCCTGTTCGGTGCTCCACACCGCGTTGGCGATCATGCCCGCATTGAGCATCGCCGCGGCATAGGCCTCTTCGCCGGGGGCGCCGACCGCGTCGTTGACCACGACGACGCTGAACCCCTGTTCGGTCAGCTCGCGCATGTGACTGTCGACGCAGAGATTGGCGGCGAAGCCACCGAGGATCACCGTTTGAATGCCGCGTTGGCGCAGTTGCAGCGCGAGGTCGTTCGATTCCGGTCCATAGACCTTGTGCGGTGACGTGATCACGGTCTCGCCGTCGAGAATGAGCGGCTTCAACGGGGCGAAGAAATCGGCGCCGGACCCGTCGAAACCGGCATAGGCCGTGGGGCCGTCCACTTCGAACGCCCCGACCTGGTTCAGAAGGCCTTGAACGGGACCGCGGTCCTGCCAGTGGTCGTCGGTGCCGAAATAGGCGTGGGGGCTGACGAAGACCTGCATTCCAGTGGCCTTGGCTTCGCCGATCAGCGCGGCGATATGCGCGTTCGTGTCCAGCCGCGTGACGTTCTCGCCGACCAGCCCCCAGGCCTTGCCGGTTTCGGACATGAAATC
>JAGRMP010000068.1 GCA_020441225.1 Maritimibacter sp.
TGCAGAAGGTCAGGATCGGCAGGTCCCGCATCCGGCAGACTTCGAACAGCTTCTGGGTCTGGCTCTCCACGCCCTTCGCCCCGTCGATCACCATCACCGCCGCGTCGACCGCCGTCAGCGTCCGGTAGGTGTCTTCGGAAAAGTCCGAGTGGCCGGGCGTGTCGACCAGGTTGAACCGGTAACGGTCGAAATCGAACGACATCGCCGAGGCCGAGACCGAAATCCCCCGGTCCTGCTCCATCTTCATGAAGTCCGACCGCGTGCGCCGCGCCTCGCCCTTGGCCCGCACCTGTCCTGCCATCTGGATCGCGCCGCCGAAGAGCAGGAATTTTTCCGTCAGCGTCGTCTTGCCGGCGTCCGGGTGCGAAATGATCGCAAACGTCCGGCGGCGGGCGACTTCGGGGGGCACTTCGGGGCGGTTCTGGGAGGTCACGGACATGGAGCGCGATATAGGCGAGGGCCGCGCGGGCGGCAATGGGAAAGGCGGGGTCGGACGGCTTGGCCCTTTACACGCAGTGTCGAACGCGTTTTCTGCGGCACCAGACGTGGGACGGCATTGGCACCGCGAAGCTCTCCGGGCAGCGAGGGGAGCCCGCGCACCGACACACTACGCTATTGCGGAAGGTTGGGGAGGTAATCCAGACAGCGGACGCGCCAGGCCAACTCATTCGAAAGGAGACCGGCCGGATGCGCTTGGGTTGCGCCGCGTTCCACCAGGAGTGCCTGTCGTGACCGCTTCAGCGCAGCACCTGCGGCGCGTTCCCCCGGGTGAGGATCGGGTCGCCCGGGCAGAGCGTCTCGTCGGGCCGCTGGATCCCGCTCGCAAACGGGATCGGGGTGCCGGGTATGACGGCGACACTTGCGATCGCCGCGAACCGGGCGGCGGCGCCGTCGCGGTCGATGGTGATAAGCGTGTAGCCCTGCTTGCGGGTGAGCGGTGCGAGCGGATGGAGATAGACCTCGGCGATCAGCCCCTCGGCATCGACTTCGACGAAGACCAACGTCTCGCGCGGACCGCCCGCGGGCCCCATGAAAGTCAGAAGGCTGTCGAGAAACACGGCCGCACCGGGGGTGCCCGCGTCGCTGTCGCTGCTGACGAGCATCGGCCCTGCTCCGGGCCCGGTAATAAGCCCGAGCCGGACGGGTTCGGCCCTGTCGGTCAGGGCATAGATGTCTTCGTGCAGCAGCTCGCGGGCGTCGGTCAGCGGATCGCCGTCGTTCACGCCCTCGATAACGCGGAAATCCCGTCCCCTGAACACGGGCAGGTGGCGGGCCGGCAGGCGTGTGCGCAGGGGCACTCTCAGGTGACGCATGGTCTCGTTGCCGCTCGTTCAAGGCAGCCCCCGCCCGACGGGCGGAATCCTATAGAGCATCCGCGGATATGGTCAATAAATCATTGACAAACAATGAGATAATTCATCTCACGCGGAGGGTCGACGGTGCGCAGGGAAACGGTCGCGCGGCGCGCTACGGGATTGTATCACGATCGTGGACAGCCCGGGCGGCTTGGGCGAATCGCCCGGGCTCTGCTAGAGCGGCCCGGATCGGGCCCGCGCCCGTCCCGCGGCAGAGCGAGACGTTCGATGCCACGGCCGGCGGGCGCTGCAAGGAAGGAGAAGGTCAGCAATATGGATTTCGGGATCACGGGGAAACGCGCGCTGGTCTGTGCGTCGTCGAAAGGGCTCGGGCGCGGCGCGGCCGAGGCGCTCGCGGGCGAGGGGGTCAGTCTCGTGCTGAATGCGCGCAGCGCCGACACGCTCGAAGCGACGGCGGCGCAGATCCGTGACGCCCATGGCGTCGAGGTGACCGCCGTGGCGGCCGACATCACCACCGAGGAGGGGCGCGCCCGGGTCCTCGCGGCCGCCGGCCCGGTCGACATCCTCGTCACCAACGCCGGCGGCCCGCCGCCGGGGGTCTGGACCGATTGGAGCCGCGACGATTTCATCGCCGCGATCGATGCCAACATGCTCTCCGCCGTCGCCCTCATGCAGGCGCTCGTGCCGGGGATGATCGACCGCGGCTGGGGCCGGGTGGTCAACATCACCTCGCGCTCGGTCAAGGCGCCGATCCCCGCACTGGGTCTCTCCAACACCGCTCGCGCCGGGCTTACCGGCTTCGTCGCCGGCATGTCGCGGCAGGTGGCGAACACCGGCGTGACGGTCAACAACGTGCTTCCGGGCTCGCATGATACCGACCGGATCCGGGGCATGGACAAGCGCAATGCCGAGGCCAAGGGCATGAGCGTCGAGGACCAGGCCAGGGCGCGGCGCGCGACCAACCCGACCGGGCGCGACGGCGACGCAGGCGATTTCGGTGCCGTCGTCGCTTTCATCTGCTCGGCGCAGGCGCGGTTCATCGTCGGGCAGAACATCCTCGTCGACGGCGGCGACGTGAACGCGACGATCTGACCGGGCGCGCGGGACCGGGTGCGCGCCGCGCGCCCCGGGCTTGCGGGACCGGGTGGGGGCTGGTATCTGCCGAAGAAACGGAAATCCGATTACTTTGATCGGGTATGGGACCTCTCCATGCAACCTCGGCTGGACCTCAGAAACATCTCCCGCGCCTTCGGCGGCCGGCAGGTGGTGAGCGACGTTTCGCTGACGGTGCAGCCGGGGCAGGTGACCTGCCTGCTCGGCCCCTCGGGCTGCGGTAAGTCGACCACGCTCAGGATCATCGCCGGAGTCGACCGGCCGGATTCGGGCGAGATCTACATCGACGGTCGGCTGATCGCGGGCGGCGGTGCCTGGGTCCCGCCCGAGGGCCGGGGCACCGGGCTCATGTTCCAGGATTTCGCGCTGTTTCCGCATCTCAGCGTCTTCGACAACGTCGCCTTCGGCCTCACCGGCACCCGCACCGAGAAGCGCCTGCGCGTCCGCGAACTCCTCGAAAAAGTCGGCCTCGTGCGCTATGTCGACAGCTTCCCGCACGAGCTCTCCGGCGGCGAACAGCAGCGCGTTGCGCTGGCCCGCGCGCTCGCGCCCCGGCCGCGCATCATGCTGATGGACGAACCTTTTTCCGGCCTCGACAACCGGCTGCGCGACGGTATCCGCGACGAAACCCTGTCGATCCTCAAAGACGAAGGGACCGCGGTTCTGCTGGTCACCCACGAGCCCGAGGAAGCGATGCGCATGGCCGACGAGATCGCGCTGATGCGCAAGGGCCGGATCGTCCAGCACGGCGCGCCCTACAATGTCTACAACGCGCCGGTCGACCGCGAGGCGGCGGCGTTCTTCTCGGATATCAACGTGATCCGGGGCAAAGTTCAGGGGCTGCTCACCGAAACCGCCTTCGGCAAGTTCATGGCCCCCGGCCAGCCCGACGGCGCCGAGGTCGAGATCGTGATCCGGCCGCAGCATATCCGGATCGACTTCGACCGGGGCGGGCAGGGCCCGTCGCCAACCCCCGAACACGGCGTCTGGGCGCGCGGCGTGGTTGATCGCGCGCGCTTCATCGGCAAGGAAAGCCTCGTCGAGTTCCGGATGGAGTTCGACAGCTCGCGCCTGTCGGCCACGGTGCCGGGTGTGTTCCTGCCCAAGGCGGGCACGCCGCTCTGGATCGCGATCCGGCGCGACCGCTGCTTCGTCTTTCCCTATCTGCCGAAAAAGGATTGGCGGCGGCGCGATGATTGAGCGCGCCGCCCGGTGCCGGGCCGGGGGACGCGGTTTCGAAACCGCGTGAGAAGCCGCTTCGAAGCGGCTTTCCAGCCCGCGGACCCACCGTTCGGACCCGGGTTTTTTCTGTCCCGCGCCGCCTGCGAATAGGCATTTTCTTGCAGGATCCACGCTTTCGGGCTTTGAACTTGCCGCCCGAGAGAATAGATACGGACCACGAAAACACGGGGTAGGGGCACCTGCCTCAGTCAGGAGAGGTTTCCATGCTCAACAATATCGGCCTTCCCGGCCTTCTGCTGATTGCCGTCGTGGTGCTGGTGCTGTTCGGTCGCGGCAAAGTCTCGTCCCTGATGGGCGAGGTCGGCAAGGGTATCACCGCCTTCAAGAAAGGCGTGGACGATGGCAAGAAAGAAATCGAAGACGAGGCTGCGCAGGCGGCCAAGGACGTCACGCCGGACACCGAGAAGGACAAGGCTTGAGCCGAACCTGACGCCGTAACGCGAAGAGGCTGCCCATGTTCGATATCGGAATGAGCGAGCTGCTGCTCATCGGCATCGTCGCGTTGATCGTGGTGGGGCCCAAGGACCTGCCGGCCCTGTTTCATACCCTTGGCCGGTTCACCGCGAAAATGCGCTCACTGGGGCGCGAGTTCACCAACGCCATGAACGCCGCCGCCCGCGAAAGCGGCATGGACGACGTGGCCAAGGGGCTGAAAGGCGTCGCCAATCCGAAGAAATTCGGGCTCGACAAGCTCAACGAGGCCGCCGACCGCTTCGACAAGTGGGAGCCGTCCCAGGCCAAGACCCCGCCGAAGCCCGCCGCCGACCCCGAGCGTGCGGCGGATGTCGAAAAGATCCGCGCCGCCACGGAAAAGGCCGGCCAAGCCCGGCTCGACCGCGAAGCTGCGGCCAGGGCAGAGACCGCGGAACCCGTGGCCCAGGCCGACACGACACCCGCCAAGGCCAAGACCACGCCGGCTCGAAAACCGACCGCGAAAAAGACGCAAGCGAAGGCCTCCGGCGCGAAGCCCGCAGTCAAAACCGCGACCGCCAAGACCTCGACCAAGCCGGTTTCGAAACCGGCTGCGGCACCGACGGCCAAAAAAGCGCCCGCGAAGACCGGAACGGCCAGGGCCGGCACGGCGAAACCCGCGAAAGCCAAACCGGCGAAAGCCGCGGCACCGAAAGCTGACGACGCATGAGCCGCACCGACGACGAGATCGAGGATTCCTCGGCCCCCCTGATCGAACACCTCGCGGAGCTGCGCACCCGGCTGATCTGGTCGGTGCTGGCCTTCGTCATCGCCATGGTGCTGGTCTTCACGATCTCCAAGCCGGTGCTCTCCTTCCTTCTGATCCCGATCGAAAGCACCATGCGGACGCTCGGCAACCCAAACCCGGTGTTGCAGTTCACCGCGCCGCAGGAGCTCCTGTTCACCTATTTCCGCATTTCGATGGTCGGCGGCCTCGCGCTCGCCTTCCCGGTGATCGCTTTCCAGATGTGGCGTTTCGTGGCGCCGGGGCTCTACCGGTCCGAGAAACAGGCGTTCCTGCCGTTCCTGATCGCCTCGCCCTTCATGTTCCTGCTCGGCGCGGCCTTTGCCCACCTCGTCGTGGTGCCGCTGGCGATGGCCTTCTTCCTTGGCTTCGCCGATCTGCCCTCGGTGGCGGCGGCCTATTTCTCCGGCGAGGGGGCCAACCTCGCGCCGGTGGCCAGCGACGAGGGGATCGATTTCGTCTTCCAGGGCAAGGTCGACCAGACCCTCGACATCTCGCTCAAGATGATCGTGGCCTTCGGCCTCACCTTCCAGCTCCCGGTGCTGCTCACGCTGCTCGGCAAGGCCGGGCTCGCCAGCGCCTCGGGCCTGCGCGGCATGCGCAAATACGCCATCGTCGGCATCCTGCTGCTCGCGGCCCTGGTCACGCCTCCCGACGTCATCACCCAGGTGATCCTGTTCACGGTGGTCTACGGCCTTTACGAGCTCTCGATCTTCCTCGTTGCCCGGGTCGAGAAACAGCGCGAAGCGCGGCTGCGCGCCGAAGGGCTCTGGTTCGAGGACGACGACGAGGACGAGACGGCCCCCGCCGCCGCA
>JAGRMP010000567.1 GCA_020441225.1 Maritimibacter sp.
TCGGGGTCACCGCCGGGGCCTCGGCACCCGAGACGCTGGTGGACGAGGTGGTGCAGAGCTTCCGCGACCGGTTCGACGTGACGGTCGAGACGGTCGAGACGGCGCGCGAAAGCGTCGAGTTCAAGGTGCCCCGCGTGCTCAGGGAAGACGCATGAGCGACGCTGCGGCCAGCCCGAAACAGGACCCAGGGAGCGGGGAAACGCGTTTTCGACAACGCGTGGAAAGGCGCTTCGAAGCGCCTTCGCCCGGCCCGACCCTTTGCGCCCGGCAGGATCGGCATGCGGGCCTGGGTCGCGCGAAAGTGAAATTAGCGCTAACATGTTAAATATCAAAGGCTTAGACCCCTGTGCGAGCTCGCACACTCCGCGCCCAGCCGTCGGAACGCCGCGGCGCGTGGGACCGATGCCTGACCGATACCCCCCTTCCCGACGCGCTTCATGAGGACGCACCTATGAGCCCCGAATTCCTCCTCACCGCCCTGGTCGTCGTGCTCGTGCCCGGCACCGGCGTGATCTACACGCTCGCCACCGGCCTCGGCCAGGGACGGCGCGCCGCCCTTGCCGCCGCCTTCGGCTGCACCCTCGGCATCCTGCCCGCGATGATGGCGGCGATCCTCGGGCTCGCGGCGCTGATGCACAGCTCGGCGCTGGCGTTCCAGATCGTCAAATGGGCCGGGGTCGCCTTCCTGCTCTACCTCGCCTGGGGCACGCTCAAGGAGCGCGGCGCGTTCGATGTCTCTCCGGACCGGGCGCGGCGCGGCTACGGCGCCATCGCGCTCAAGGCGGTGCTGCTCAATACGCTCAACCCCAAGCTCTCGATCTTTTTCCTCGCCTTCCTGCCGCAGTTCCTCTCGGGCGAGCCCGCCACGGCGACCGCCGAGATGGCCGGGCTCGGCGCGGTGTTCATGGGGCTCACCTTCGTGGTCTTCGTGATCTACGGACTGTTCGCCGCCGCGGCGCGCGATGCGGTGCTGCAGAGCCCGCGGGTGATGACCTGGGCCCGGCGGACATTTGCCGCGAGCTTCGCCGGGCTCGGCCTCAAACTGGCGCTGGAGCGGGCATGAGCGCCGACCGCGAGACCATCGCCGTCTACGACACCCGCTCGCACGATTACGCCGAGCGGCGAACGGGGCGCGCCGCCGAACCGGGGCTCGCCGAATTCGTCGCCACCCTGCCGCCGGGCGGACATCTGCTCGACATCGGCTGCGGGCCGGGCGACAGCGCGCACCGCTTCCTCAAGCAGGGCTTCACCGTCGACGCGGTGGATGCGAGCCCGGCGATGATCTCGCGCGCCCGCGAGCTGGGCGTCGAGGCGCGGCTCGGGACCTTCGACGATATCGACGCGGAGGATCTCTACGACGGGATCTGGGTGAGCTATTCGCTCCTGCATGTGCCCCGCGCCGAGGTCCCCGGCCATCTCGCGCGGCTCGCCCGCGCGCTGAAACCCGGCGGACGGTTTCACATCGGCATGAAGCTCGGCACGGGCGAGAAACGCGACGGACTCGGGCGGCTCTACGTCTACTACACCGAGGACGCGTTGATGGACCTTTTGCGGGCTGCCGGGCTCACGCCCACCGCCTGGGAACGGCAGGTCGACACCGGTCTCGACGGCACCGAATACCACGGCATCTGGATCCACGCCGATGGTTGAGCTGATCGCCCATACCGACGGTGCCTGTTCCGGCAATCCCGGCCCCGGCGG
>JAGRMP010000069.1 GCA_020441225.1 Maritimibacter sp.
CCGGTCTGGTACCCGGCCTATGCCGCCTGCGAACACGATGTGGGTCAGGGGCTGGACCGCGCACCCAAAGAGACCTGGCTGGTCTTCGAAGACAACGACGGGATCGCCGCCTCTGCCTTCGACCGGCTGGAAGCGGCCGGGCATACCGTGGTGCGGGTGGTGTCGGGCGACAGGTTTGCCGCTGTCGGCGACCGGCGGTTCACGTTGATGAGCGAAGACGGCCGCGCCGGTTACGACGCGCTGTTCGCGGCGCTGGCCGAAAGCGGGCTGATGCCCAGCCGGATCGCGCATTTCTGGGGCCTGTTCGGCGCTGATGGCTACCGCCTCGGGTCGGATCCGTTCCACGACAACATGGAATACGGCTTTTACAGCCTGACCTACCTGGCGCAGGCGCTGGGACGCGCCGATCTCGCCGCGCCGGTCCATGTGCTGGCGGTCACCCGCGGGGCGGCCTCGGTCAACGGCGGGCCGCTTGTGCACCCCGAAAAGGCGACCATCACCGGTCCCGCGGGCGCGATGGCACGCGAAGTGCCGGGGGTGAGCTGTGCGGTGCTCGACCTCGATCCGGCCGATGCGGCGCCCGGCCGGCGGGGCTGGCTGGCCCGCGGCGGCAACAAACCGGGCGAGCCGTTCGTCCAGCGGCTGCTCGAAGACCTTCTGTCCGTGCCCGCGACCGAGATTGCCGCCTATCGCAACGGACGGCGCTACCGGCAGACCTACACCCAGGCGAAGCTCGACCCGCCCGAGACGCCGGCCTTCCGCGATGGCGGCACCTATCTCGTCACCGGCGGGCTCGGCGACCTCGGCCGCACCATCGCCCGCGGGCTGATCGAACGCCACGGCGCGCGGGTGATCCTCGTGAGCCGCCGCGCCCTGCCGCCGCGCGACAGCTGGCCGGCGGTGCGCGCCCGCAGCGCGCCGGGTAGCCGTCTCGCCGCCGCGATCCGCGGGGTCGAGGCGCTCGAAGCGCTCGGCGGCGCGGTCGAGATCGCCGTGGCAGACGTCACCAACCTCGCGGCGATGCGCGCCGTGGTGACCGCCGCCACCGAGCGCCATGGCCGGATCGACGGGGTGATCCATGCCGCCGGCGTTCCTGGCGACGGGCCGCTCCTCGACCGCGGACCGGAAGCGATGAAAACCGTCTTCGCGCCCAAGATCGACGGGCTGCGCGTGCTCGATGCGCTGTTCCCCGATGGCGCGACCGACCTCATGGTGCTGTTCTCCTCGACCGCGACGGCCATCCGGCCCGCGGGCGAGGCCGATTTCACCGCCGCCAACGCCTATCTCGACGCCTATGCCCATAGCCGGCGGGGGGGCAAGACCCGGGTCGTCTCGGTCGGCTGGGGTGCCTGGTCCGGGATCGGCATGGTCGCCCGCGCGCTCGACCCGCACGACCCCGCGGCGCTGCCCGTCGAACCGGTCACCGCGCCGTTCCTCGACGACGCCGGGTTCGACAGCGACGGCGCGCGGCTGTTCCGCACGCGCTGGGGCAGGGATCGCGCCTGGGTCTTCGACCACCACCGGATCGGCGCCGAGACCGGTGCCGAGACCGGCGCCGAGACGGGCGCCGAGACGGGTGCCGAGATGGGCGAGCGGCCCGGCACCGGGCTGATGCCGCTGGCGGCGGTGTTGGAAATCGCCGCCGAAGCCTATCGCGCCGATGGCGGCCCGGCGTCGGTCGAGATCCGCGATCTGCGGCTCACCCGGCCGCTGCTCGCCGGCGGCACACCGCCGGACACGGTCCTGCGCATGCGTCCCGCGGGTGCCGGCCGGAGCTTTGCCCTGCAGCTCGAACTGCAAAGCGACACTACCGTCGACGGCCGCCCGGCGCGGCTCGGCCACGCCACCGCGCAGATCATGACGGCCGCGCCCGAAGCGCCGCCGCCGGTCGATCTTGCTGCCGTGGCGCTGCGGTGCCAGAGCGGCCGGCCGCGTGCCGCCGCAGAAGACGATCACCTGCACCCGCCGCAGGAGGCGTGGCTCAGCTACGGTCCGGCCTGGCACGGGCTGCGCGAGACCGTGGTCGGCGAAACCGAGGCGCTTGCCCGGCTGAAGCTTTCCGCCGCCGCCGCGGATACGCTCACGCCCGAGACGCTGCTGCATCCGGGCCTCCTCGATCTCGCCATGACCTGGGCGACGGACCTCGCCCCGCAGGATCCCGCCGGCCAGCTCTGGCTGCCCGAACGCGTCGGGACGCTGCGCGCCTACCGGCCGCTCTGCGCGGAGCTCGCCTGCTGGGCGCGGCGGACGCCCGGCGAGGGCGCGGGCGCGGCGGCAGGCGCAGGCGAGACCGCCGCCGACGTGATCCGCCTCGATCTCACCCTGTGCGATCTGAACGGCAGGGTGCTGGCGGAGATCGGCGATCTGCGGCTCAGGCCCGCGGATCCCGCCGCCCTGGTCGCGGCGCCGGCGCCGACGGCGGACGAGCCCGGTGTCGATCTGACAGACGCGCCGGCGCCCGCCCAGAGCGCCAACGCCCGCGCGCGGGTGCAGAGCGATGCCGGCGCGCAGCTTGCCTGGAGCGTTGACCACGGTATCCGGTCCGACGAAGGGTTCGCGGCGCTGGACCGGGCCCTGGCGCTCGACGTGGCGCAGGTCCTGGTGACGCCGCTCGACCTCTCGGGGCTGATCCGCGAGGCCGCGCAGACGCGCCCGGTGGCGTCGGCATCCGGGCAGCGTTTCGACCGGCCGGAGCTTGCGACCGCCTTTGCCGCGCCCGAAACCGAGACCGAGACGGCGCTCGCCGAAGACTGGTCGAAATTCCTCGGCTTCGCCCGCGTCGGGCGCGACGACGATTTCTTCGACCTCGGCGGCCATTCGCTGATCGCGGTGCGGCTCTGTGCGGCGGTCAACAAGCGCTACGGCACCGATTTCGGCCTCGCCGTCCTTGCCGAGGCGCCGACGATCCGCGAATGGGCGGCGCGCATCGATCGCCTCCGTGCACCCGGGGCGAGCGAGGCCGCGCGGCACGCCGGCGCGCGCCCCGACTTCACCCATGTCGTCCCGCTCAACCGTTCGGCCCAGCGCAGCGCGACCCCGCTTTTCCTCGTCGCGGGCATGTTCGGCAATGTGCTCAACCTGCGCCATCTTGCCCAGATCCTCGGCGAGGACCGTCCGGTCTACGGGCTCCAGGCCAAGGGGTTGCTCGGCGACGACGAGCCCTTCCACACGTTCCAGGAAGCGGCGGCATCGAAGATCGCCGAAATGCGTCAGGTGCAGCCCGAGGGACCGTATATCGTCGGCGGGTTCTCCGGCGGCGGCATCACCGCGCTCGAGATCGCGCGCCAACTGCAGGCCGAGGGCGACGAGGTGGCGCTGGTGGTGTTGCTGGACACCTACAAGGATCACGATCCGGTGCTGAAACGGGTGGACAAGGCCTATATCAAATTCGCCGAGTTTCGCCGCAAGGGACCGCGGTACGTCTTCGAATGGGCGAAGAACCGGGTCGCCTGGGAATTCGAGAAGCGCAGGAAGCGCAAACTGGGCGAGGAGGCCCCGGAAGCCGGCTTCCAGAACCATCGCATCGAGATGGCCTTCCGCGACGCCGTCGCCGCCTACGAGCCGCCGGAATATGGCATGAACGTCGTGCTCATGCGCCCCGCCCTCGACAAATATTACAAGGTGAGCCGCGGGCGCTGGATCACCGCGGAGAAGCGCTACGTGAGCCACGACAACGATTGGGGGGTGCACATCCCCAAGCTGGAAGTCATCGAAGTCCCCGGCGACCACGGGACGATGGTCCTGGTCCCCAATGTCGGCGTGCTCGGCACCCACCTGCGGATGCGGATCGCAACGGCGCTTGCCACCCCGGGTGCGGTGGTCCAGTGGGATACGGCCGAAGCGGCCGAGTAATGTTTAAGGAGTTGACACGTGCCTGAACCCACCCTGTCCGGCCCCAAGGTCCTGACCGTTATCCTCAACTACCGCACCGCCGCGCTGGCGGTGGAGGCCGCCGAAGGCGCGCTGCGCGAAATGGCCGATCTGGCGGGCGAGATCGTCGTCGTCGACAACGACTCGCAGGACGGGTCCATCGAACACCTGCAGGCCACCGCCGCCGAGCGCGGCTGGGCCGAGGCGGGGCGGATCCACGTCGTGAGCGCCGGGCGCAACGGCGGGTTCGGCGCCGGCAACAACCACGCGATCCGGGCCGGGCTCAGCACCGGCGAAACGCCCGATTACGTCTACCTGCTCAACCCCGACGCGGTGCCGGAACCGGGCGCGATCCGGGCGCTGGTCGATCATTTCGAGGCGCATCCGAACGTCGGCGTGCTCGGCAGCCTGATCCTCACGCCCGACGGCGAGCCCGCCTATGGCGCCTTCCGCTTTCCCACCGTCGTGCGCGAGTTCGAAGACGCCGCCCGGACGGCGGTGTTCTCGAAGCTGCTCGAACGCGGCCGCGAGACCTCGCCGATCGCACTGGAACGGCGCGAGGTCGACTGGGTCTCCGGTTCGTCGATGATGGTGCGCCAGGCGATGCTCGACGAGGTCGGGCTCTTCGACGAAGCTTTCTTCCTCTATTTCGAAGAGACCGACCTGTGCCTGCGCTGCAAGCGGGCGGGGTGGGAGATCTGGTCGCTGCCCGAAAGCCGCGTCGTCCATATCGGCGGGGTCGCGACGGGGATCGATGGCCGGGAGCGGATGCCGAGCTACTGGTTCGATTCGCGCTGGTACTATTTCCGCAAGAATTACGGGCTCGCCTATACCGTCGCGGTCACCCTCTCGCTGCTCGCGGGCGAGGTCACCTGGCAGGCGCGCCGTCTCCTGAACCCCAAGGCCCAGCGCTACCGCAACACCAACCGCTTCGGTCGCGACCTCCTGCGCCACCATCTGCGCGCCCTGTTGACCCGCCGGGTCACGCCCGCCGGCGCGGTGAGTTGACCCCGCCACCGAGGAGAGCCCCATGACGCCCCGACTGTCCTGCCTGCTTATCGGTGAAGACACGCTGCTGATTGGCTGCGGCGAAGCGCTCATGGCCCGCGGGCATGCCATCGCCGGGGTGGCGAGCGGCAACGACAAGCTCCTCGCCTGGGCGCGCAAGGCCGGCCTTCCCGCCGCGTCCCGCGCCGAAGACCTCGCGCCGTCCAAGGGCGAAGCGGTCGACTGGCTCCTCTCCATCGCCAATCCCGGGCCGATCCCCGCAGGGTTGCGGGCGCAGGCCCGGCGCGGCACGATCAATTTTCACGACGGCCCGCTGCCCGACGGGGCCGGATCCGATGCGCCCGTCTGGGCGCTGATGAGCGGGGCGACGACCCACGGGGCCGCCTGGCACCTCGTGGACGGGGCCGAGAAGACCGGCGGCGACATCCTCTGGCGCACCGAATTCCCCATCGCGGGCGACGACACCGCCTTTACCCTCAACGCGAAATGCTACGCCGCCGGGCTCGAAGGCTTCGAGGCGGTGCTCGACCAGATCGGCGCGGACAAGCTCGACCGCCATCCGCAGGACCGCGCCCGGCGACCCGCCCACGCGCACGACGCCCGCCCCGCGGCGGCGGGCCGGCTCGACTTCACCCGGCCTGCAAGCGAAGTGGCCCGTTTCGTCCGCGCGCTCGATTTCGGCACCTACTGGAACCCGCTGGCGAAGCCCAAGATCTGGGCCGGCGGGCGGCTCCTGCTGGTCGGCACCGCCCGGGCGGTCGAAAGCCTGACGACCGCGGCACCCGGCACGGTCCTGTCGGTTCATCCCGAAGAGATGACGGTGGCAACCGCCGAGGGCGCCGTGCGGCTCGGCGGTTTTTCCGACATCGCCGGCCAGAAACTGCAGCTCTACACCGCCGCGCTCGAAGACGAGGTGCTGGCCTCGCCCGACGCGGAAGAGGCCGAGGCCCTGCGCGCCGCGATCTCGGCTCTTGCGCCCCATGAGCCCCATTGGCGCGCCCGGCTCGCGGGGTTCCGCCCGGCCCGGCTTGCGCTCGCCGAGCCGCCCCGAGGGCTCGCCTCCTGGGGCGAGCGGCATTTCACCGCGCCGAAAGCCCTCGACGACAGCGCCGCCCTCGCGGCGCTCGCCGCCTGGGCGCTGCACAACACCGGCGACTGGGGCGCGGCGCTTGCCTATTCCAGCGCGCCGGTCGCGGCCGCGGCCAGAGCGCACAAGGGCTACGTCAGCGCCTGGGTCCCGCTGTCGGTCGATCTCGAAACCCCGGCCGCCGCACCGGCCGAAGCCCTCGCCCGCGCCCTCGCGGATGACCTTGCCGCCGCCGAGGCGGGTGGTTTCCCGGCCGATCTCATCGCCCGCGACCCAGGGCTGGCGCCGGCCGAGATCCCCGCCATCGGCCTCAGCCGCAAGGCGCCGATCGAGGGCACGGCGCTGACCCTCGCGCTCGAGGGCGCCCGGATCACGCTCTGGCACGACGCGCGGCTGATCGGAAAAGAAGCGCTCGCGCTGCTTGCCGACCGGCTGGCGCTGTTCCTCGACCGGCTTGCCGCCGCGCCCGACCGTCCGCTGCACGACCACCTCGTCCTGCCGCCGCGCGAACGCGCCATGACCCTCACCGAGTGGAACGCCACCCAGCTCGAAACCGACCTCACGCCCGTGCCGCAGGCCTTCGAGGCCCAGGTCGACCGCACGCCCGACGCCACCGCGCTCATCTTCCAGGACCAGTCCATGAGCTACGCGGAGCTCGACGGGCGGGCCAATGCGCTCGCCCATCGCCTGATCGCCGAAGGCGCCAGGCCCGGCGATCGGATCGGCATCTACCTCGCGCGCTCCTTCGAGCTGATGATCGCCGCGCTCGCCATTCACAAGGTCGGCGCCGCCTATGTCCCGCTCGACCCGGCCTATCCTGCCGACCGGCTCGCGCATTATGTCACCGACAGTCAGGCCGCTTTCGTGGTCACCGACCTCACCCTCGCCCCCGGCCTGCCCAAATCCGACGCCGTGCCGGTGATGGTCCCGGGCGACAGCGATCCGACCCGGCCCCGCGTCGCGGTCCCGCCCGAGGCGCTCGCCTACGTGATCTACACTTCGGGCTCCACCGGGACCCCGAAGGGCGTCCAGGTCGAGCACCGCAACCTCGCCAATTTCTTCACCGGCATGGACCGCTATCTCGCCCCCAGGGGCACCTGGCTCGCGGTCACCAGCCTCGGCTTCGACATCTCTGTGCTGGAGCTCTTCTACACGCTCACCCGCGGCTACAAGGTGGTGATCGTGAGCGAGGCGGCGCGGGTCACGCTGTCGGACAGCGCCAGCGGGGCGACGGATTTCTCGCTCTCCGCCCAGCTCACCCGGCACAAGGCCACCGTGCTGCAATGCACGCCCTCGATGGCCCGGATGATCCTCGCCGACGAGGGCGCGCGCGCGGCGCTCGCCGGGCTCAAGCAGATCCTGCTTGGCGGCGAAGCCGTGACCGCGTCGCTCACCGCCGACATCCGGGCACTCACCCAGGCGCAGATCATCGACATGTACGGGCCGACCGAGACCACGATCTGGTCGACCGCCCATGCCGTCACCGGCACCGAGACCGGGGTCGTGCCCATCGGCAAACCGCTCGCCAACCAGACCGCCTACGTGCTCGACGCCCAGATGCAGCCGGTGCCCGTCGGCCTCGCGGGCGAGCTCTGGATCGGCGGGCTCGGGGTGACCCGGGGCTACTGGCAGCGCGACGATCTCAACGCCGACCGCTTCCGCCCCGACCCCTTCGCCGCAGAGGCCGGCGTCGCCCAGTACGAAACCCCGCGCATGTACGGCACCGGCGATCTGGTGCGCTGGCGCGCCGACGGGGTGCTCGATTTCCTCGGCCGCACCGACCACCAGGTCAAGATCCGCGGCCAGCGGCTCGAGCTCGGCGAGATCGAGGCCCGGATCAACCGCGCGGACGGGGTCCGCCAGGCGGTGGTGGTGCCGAAGGGCGAGGGGGCCGAGACCCGGCTCGTCGCCTATCTCGAAGAGACCGGCCCGGGCGCCGCCGACATCGCCGCCATCCGCGCCGATCTGGTGGCGAACCTGCCCGAGGTTATGGTGCCGGCGCAGTTTATGGCCCTCGACGCGCTGCCGCTCACCCCCAACCGCAAGGTCGACCGCAAGGCGTTGCCCGAGCCCGACGCCGAGGTCCGCATCGAGCGCGCGGCCGACAGCCCGCCGCCGGAAGAGGGGCTCGAAACCCAGATTTCCGCGATCTGGGCCGCGGCGCTCGGGCTCGATGACATCCGCGCCGACGACAGCTTTTTCGCGCTCGGCGGCCACTCGCTGCTGGCCGTGGAGGTCCACAAGCAGATCCGCGCGCTGCCGGGCTGCGAGGCCACCGCGATCACCGAGGTCTTCCGCTATCCGGTGCTGCGCGACCTCGCTGCGCATCTCGCCGAGAAAACCGGCCGGTCCGTCGCCACAGATACGCCCGAAACCCCGGGGACTGCGGCAGGCCTGCCCGGGTTCGACCGCGCGCGGGTCATGGCCCGGCGCCGCGAGATGCGGGTGAAAAGCGGGCGGGCGGCGGCATGATGCTCGAAACCCTCCATCGCACCAGCGAGGACATTTTCCAGGGGCTGGTCGACAGCGGCGCCGCAGGCCCGGTGGCGGTGGCCGTGACGGATCCCCGCCGCGAATACACCGGGGCCTTTCCCGCCGAGATCGACGAATTGCCCCGCGCGGTCGACAAACGCCGCCGCGAGTACATCGCCGGCCGCGTCGCCGCCCACCGGGCGATGGAAAAGCTCGGGCTGAGCGCGCGGCCCGTTCTCGCGAACCGGGTCCGCGCGCCCTCGTGGCCGCGCGGCCTGGCCGGCAGCCTCAGTCACAACGATACGACCTGCGTTGCCGCCGTCGCCCGGGCCGCGCAGGTGCGCAGCCTCGGGATCGACGTCGAGGACGATACGCCCCTCGCGGCCGATCTTGTCGCCACCATCTGCACCGTCGAAGAACGCGCCTGGCTGGCGACCCAGTCCGACCCCGCGCGGGGCCGCCTTGCCAAACTGATCTTCAGCGCCAAGGAAGCGGTCTACAAATGCCAGTATCCGGTCAGCCACCGGGTGCTCGATTTCAACGCCGTCCTGGTGACGCCGGATGTCGATACCGGCCAGTTCGAGGCGACGTTCCTCGAACGCGCCGGCCCGTTCCCGATGCATGCCCGGCTCGACGGCCGCTTTGCCGTCTCGGGCGGGCTGATCCACACCGCCATCGTGCTGCCGCCGGATGCGGTGCCGGGCTGATCCGGGCCGGATGCGGGCCGGACGCCGGACTGACCCGGCGTGGCGCCCCGGCGCCCCGGCGCCGGTTTCTACTGCGGGCGGAACCGCTCCCAGTTCAGATCGCGGAAGCACGGCCCCTGGACCGCTTCGCCGAACTTGATGTCGTTGTGGCCCCCGTTCCACTCGATGATCTTCACCTTGCCCGCCTTGTCCACCGACAGATCCCAGCCGATGCAGCGCACGAAGGGCAGCTTGAGGTGGTTCTGGGTGACCACGCGGACGCAGTCGGCATAGTTCGGGATGACCTTGTCCCGGAAGGCGACGCCGGAATCGGGGTGTGCGTCGGTTGTCAGCCAGTTCGGCAGATAGCCCAGCTCTCCCAGCGCGCCGGTCTCGCGGTCGATGGCGATCCGCACATGGCTCGCGGATTGGACATGGGTGTCGGCACCGCGCCCGAGCCGCAGGTAGCCCGCGCGCAGCGAAACCGCGCCCGCGTCGTCGGTCGCGGTGGTCATCCGCAACGTGGCCACCGAGTTCGGCGAAAAGGCGTCGAAGAACGGGTGCTGCTCGATATGGCTCTGGAACAGGCCGTTTCCGAGCCTGCGGACCTCGTCCAGATCAAGCGTGGCGCGGTCGAAGAAATGGACGCCGATGCCCTGCATCGACTTGTCGAGCTTGAATACGACCCGGTCGCTGTCGCCGAAGATCACGTCGCGTTCCCGGCCTTCGCGGATCGCGTTGCCGTCGCGGTCGATGAACACGCCGTTGACATAGGCGCCGACGTCGGGAAATTCCGCCGCCCCGAACAGCCGGGTGTTCAGCGCCCGGCAGTCGGTGATCTCGCCATAGGCGCCGCTGATCTGGCCGACCACCCGTTCGCCGTAGAAATTGTCCGGTATCCAGCCCTCTTTGAATTCGCCGCGGACCGTCGCGTAGAAGTACAGCCAGGGGGCGTATTTCCTGCCGCCGAGCACGTCCTGCGCATAGGCTTCGCACTGGCGCTTCATCGCCGGGTCGAGCGACACGCCGGCCTTTTCGTGATCCTTCAGCAGGCTCGCAACCCATTTGGCGTTCGACCGGTTGTATTGGTAGCTCCACCCGGCCCGAGCGGCCGTCTTCAAAGCGTCGACAAGACCTGTCATATGCCCTCCTCCTCGCAATATCGTAGCGCTGGCCTGGCGATATCTCCCTGACCGACGCTGTTGTTCCCGAACAGATCGCCGGGATCCCGCAAATTCGGGACGTTTCATCCGTAACGTACCGAACATAACCGCGGTATGTGACGCAAAATAGGAGGTTTTGCGACCAAAGGCTCGCGATCCGGCGACGGGAACGGGCGCGGCGCATTGGCGCGGTGTCGGACCGGGTCCCGGCCGCGACCGCGCCGCGGGCTACGCCTGCCGCGGTCCGGCATGTGCGGGCCGGCGCCCGCCGAGATGACTGAAAGTTTATTGCCCGGGTGGTCGGGCACCCTTGCGGAGTGTATGATTTAACATCACTTTTCCAGTGTTTGGGGGACGTCATACGATGCCTGGGGGACTATTATGATCCGGATTGCGAACATTCTGTTGGCCGCTTTGCTACTGTTCACGGCGCCGACACGGGCAGAGGCCGAAGGGGTCGGAATCAACCTCTCCTCGGCGGTCGACTGGAGCACCGCGCTGCCGTTTCTCGATCTGATGAAGACCGCGCGGCCCTGGATCGGGCACGGCGACGGCGAATGGCAGGTGATGAACCGCGACGATCTGGACGCCGCCGGTGTCCTCGACGAACACGGCTGGCCGATGTCGTTCCCGCCGGGGGTGAGTTCCATCGGCACGCTCGTGCTCACCGGCCAGCCCGACAACGCGCCGGGGGCCGCGGGGCGCTATGTGGTGCGCTGGCAGGGCACCGGCGAGATCAAGGTCGATCTCGGCGCGGCCAATATCACCTACGGGCCCAACACGGCGGAATTCGACTATGTGCCCGGCACCGACCTCGTCCACATCGAGATCGTCTCGACCGATCCGGCAGGCACCGGCGATTACATCCGCGACCTCTCCATCGTGCGCCAGGACCGCGTCGGGCTCTACACCGATGGCGAGATGTTCAACCCCGACTGGCTCGCGCTCATCGACGGGTTCGAAGTGCTGCGCTTCATGGACTGGATGCACACCAACAACGCCACGCTCGCCCATTGGGCGGACCGGCCGGAAGTCGGCGACGCGACCTGGCGCGAGCACGGCGTACCGGTCGAGGTCATGATCCGGCTCGCCGAAGAGCTCGGCGCCGATCCCTGGTTCAACATCCCCCATCTCGCCGACGACGACTTCGTGCGCAATTTCGCCGAGCTGGTGCACAACGAGCTCGACCCGGGGCGGCGGGCCTGGGTCGAATTCTCCAACGAGGTCTGGAACTGGCAGTTCGACCAGGCCCATTGGGCCGATGAACTGGGCAAGGCGCTGTGGCGGCGCGACCCGAGCTGGATCCAGATCTACGCCGGCCGCGCCAGCGAGGTGGCCGACATCTGGACGGAGGTCTATGGCGCCGATGCCGAGGACCGGCTGGTGCGGGTGATCGCCACGCAGACCGGCTGGATGGGGCTCGAACAGCAGATCCTCAACGCCTCGCGCTGGGTGGACGAGGAGCGCGGCCGCACCGCGCCGGGCGAGCATTTCGACGCCTATGCCATCACCGGCTATTTCGGCTCCCACCTGGGCCGCGGCGACTGGGCCGACCCGGTGCGCGACTGGATCGCCGAGAGCCGGACCGCCGCCGAGGCTGCGGCCGATGCCGAGGGCCTGACCGGGAGCGAGCGCGCGGCCTATGTCGAGGCGCATAAATACGACACCGCCGTGACCCGGACCTACGAGCATCTCGCCGGTGCCGACGGGCCGGACCAGGACATCCACGACGTGGCGAAACTCACCGGCACCCTGTTCACCTACCACGCCGGAATCGCAAAGGAATGGGGGCTCGACCTTGTCGCCTACGAAGGCGGGACCCACGTGGTCGCGAGCTACGAAAACCACGACGACGACACGCTCAACGATTTTCTGATCTACTTCAACTACACGCCCGAGATGGCCGCGCTCTACGATCAGGTCTTCGAAGGCTGGAAAGCCGTCGACGCCGGAGTCTTCGCCGCCTTCCTTGACGTGGAGCGGCCGAGCAAATACGGAAGCTGGGGCCACTTGCGCTACCTCGGCGACCAGAACCCGCGGTGGGATGCGCTGGTCGCGGCACGCGATGAGGTTGCGTCTGAATGACAGCACAGGACAGCCCGACGGTCAGCGTCATCATCCCCGCCCATAACGAGGCGGGGTACCTCGGTCGCACCCTCGAGGCGCTGTTCGCCTCCGATATCGCCGGGCTCGACGCGCAAGCCATCGTGGTTGCCAACGGCTGTACCGACGACACCGTGGCGATCGCGCAGGGCCATGAGGCGCAGGCGCGCGCCGCGGGCTGGCGGTTCACCGTGGTGGACAGCGCCGAGGGCGGCAAGCCGCACGCGCTCGATCTCGGCGAGGCCGAGGCCACCGGCAGGGTGCTGGTGTATCTCGATGCCGACGTCCTCCTCACGCCCGGCGTGATCGGCGCGCTCGCCCGCGCGCTCGACACCGACACACCGCTCTACGGCGGCGCCACGCCGATCATCAGCCGGTCGCCCTCGGCGGTCACCCGGGCCTATGCCCGGATCTGGACCCGGCTCCCCTTTTTCGAGACCCGCGCCCCGGGCTTCGGGCTGTTCGCGATGAACCGGGCGGGCCGGGCCCGTTGGGAGAGCTGGCCGCGCCTGCGCGGCGACGACGCGTTCGCCCGCCTCGTCTTCGCGCCCGCAGAACGCGTGCAGGTGCCCGAAACCTACGAATGGCCGCTGTCGGACGGGTTCCGCGCCCTGGTGCGCGTCCGCCGCCGGCAGGATCAGGGCGTGCGCGAGGTCATCGCCTATCGGCCCGATCTCGAAGCGAATGAAGACAAGGCACCGCTCGGCGCCGGGGGCACCCTCAAGCTCCTGGTGAGCGACCCAGTCGGCTGGGCCACCTATGCCGCGATCAAGCTCGCAAGCCGGATACCCGCCCGCAACGAACGCTGGGCCCGCGGCCGCTGAGCCGGGAACCCGGGTCTGACCGGGGCGGGAGCGCGGGCAGCCACGCCCTGGCCGGGCCGTGCGCCCGATCTCCCGGATACCGGAAAGGCGTGCCAACGCGGGCCGTCCGGCCGGCAGCGTGACCGCGGGAGGGACCGGCCGCGCTCCGGCCGCTGGCGACCAAACCGCAACCGCGGCAACGACATAATTTATTGATTATGAATAGAAAAGTTTGCCCCCTGGCCCTTTGGAAAGGTGGTCTTCGGGGCCAGAAGGTCCGGCGGTCAGCGCGTCTGCGGAGGAAATTCGGCCGGGCACCGAGGCGGGAGGGGAATGGGCAACCGGGACGGGCAGGGGGCAGGGCGTGGCCAGGCCCGGTCCGGGGTCCTCGGGCCCGCCCGGATACAAAGCGGGTGTGCTAAGTGTCAGGCCACGGATTCGATGAAACCCGCGAGCCGGGCGGCCTGGCCGTCGATCCCGTGGCGCTCCAGCACCCGCGCGCGGCCGGCGCGGCCCATTTCGGCGCGGGTCTCGACCGGGGTTTCGGCAAGCGCGCCGATGGCGTCGGCCAGGGCCTGCGCATCGCCCGCCGGCACCAGCCAGCCGTTCTCGCCTTCGAGCACCAGTTCCGGCGCGCCGGCGATATAGGTCGAGATGATCGGCCGCGCCATCGCCATGGCTTCCATGATCACCATCGGCAGGCCCTCGGCGAAACTCGGCATGACCAGCGCGTCGGCGCGCGCGATCTCGGCGCGCACGCCCGCTTCGTCGAGCCAGCCGGTGATTTCGACCCGGTCGCCGAGACCGGCCGCGGCAATCGCGGTTTCCAGATCCGCCCGCAACTCGCCGTCGCCGACCAGTGCGAGCGTGACCTTCGGGCCGTCCGCGGGCAATTTCGCCATCGCCTCGACCAGCACCTTCTGCCCCTTCTGTTCCACGAACCGGCCGATCGCGACGAGGTGCAGCCCGTCGTGCGGCGGGGGCGGGGCCGGATCCTCGGGGAACACCGCGGGTTCGATCCCGCAATGCACCACCTTGACCTTGTCCCAATCGGCGAGCGGGGTCCACCGGCAGAGCTGGCTGCGGCCGAACTGGCTGACCCCCACGACGAAGGCGCTGCGGGCGATCTTGTCGCTCAACGACAGAGCCGCGGGCGCGTCGAATTCTTCCGGCCCATGCACGGTGAAACTGTATCCCGGGCCGCCGAGCGCCCGGGTCAGCATCGCCACCGCGGCGGCATTGGTGCCGAAATGGGCATGCACATGGGTGACGCCCGCCGCCGTGCAGCGCGCTTTCACATCCGCGGCCTCGGCGAGGTAGATCAGGTGGCGGAGCCGTCCCAGCGGCGAAGCGCCACCGATCCTCCACGCCAGCTTGAAGGCGGCCCAGGCCGGTCCCGGCGCGCTCAGCACCGCGCGGGTCAGCCCCCGGGCAAGTCCCACCGCGCCGGCATCGAGCACATAGTCGGTCTTTTCCGCCTCTTCCCGGTCGCCCGGATCCACCAGCGTCAGGTGCGAGCGCCGCATCGCGAACCGGTGCACCTCGAGCCCCCGGCGTTCGAGAGCGCGCACTTCCCTGCGGATGAAGCTGTGGGACGGTTGCGGGTAGGTGTTCAGCACATAAGCGACGGTCACGTTACGCCTCTTTCAACACGCGGGCGGCAGGGGCGAAGGGCCGGGAGCGGCACCGTCACGGCGCCGGACCCCGGCCGATCTCGCTTCGCCTGGCTACAACGTTCCGAGCGGGGGTTGCTTGTTGCGCCGCCGGTCGTTGCGCCGGCCGGTTTCGCCCACCGACGGGATGGTCACCACCGGGGTCAACCCGAGGCGTCGGGTCATCTGGCCCGAGGTCCGGATCACCGGATACAGGATTTCGAGCAGCAGGGCGAGCCCGCCACCGAGGACGAGACCGGCGACGAAACCCATTGCCACGGTCGTTTTGCGGCTGCGCCCGGTCGGGTATTCCGGCACCGTCGCCGCCTCGATCACCGTGAGTCGGCCGCCGTGGTCCTGGGCTTCGAGCGCATAGGCCGTCTCGGCCTCGCGCCGGCGCCCCGAGACCACGTTCAGCTCGCTTTGCAGCTGGGTCAGGGACCGGTCGTAGTCGCTCAGGCGGCGTTCGACGACGGGCACCCGCGCCAGCGCGGCTTCCAGCTCGGACTTGTTGTCCTGCAGTGCGGATTTCTGCGTTTCGAGCCGGCCGATGTCGTCCTGCAGCGCCTCGGTCTGGATCTGCGCCCTGAGCTTGGCCACTTCCGAGGTGCGGTCGGCGCTGTTGATCTGATCGATCTCGCCTTGCGCGGTCAGGATCTCCTGGTCGATCTCGAACATCCGGGCGTTGATCGTGCCGATCTCGCTGCGCAGCGACTCGATCGACCCGGCAATCGCCAGGATATTCTCGTTGCGGAAGGTCTCGCGTTCGTCTTCGACCGCCGAGATTTCGCCGTTCAGCTTCTCTTCCTGCAGCTTGAAGAAATCGAGCGACTGCTGGGCGGTTTCGAGCCGCTGGCTGGCGCTGAGGTCGAGGGTCTTCGTGGCGAAGATATGCGCGAGATCCCGGGCGGTCTCGCCGTCGGACCACACCGCCCAGATCCGCACCACCGAGATCGTGCCGTCGTCGCCGAAGCCCTCGCGGGCCGCGGCCACGGCATTGAGGGTGACCGCCCCGCGCACCATTGCCACCCGGTCGTCTTCCGACAGGCCGGGTGCATCGGCAAAGAGGCCCTCCTGTTCAGCCACCTGCAGCACCGATTCCCGGGTGAACAGCCGCTGTTCGATGGTCTGCAACAGCCGCGCCGACGAGACCGCGCCGACGCCTTCCACCGTGTCCTCCGAAACCACCGGGCGTTCGATCTGGATGACCTCCAGCGCTTCGAAGGTGCGCGGCGTCTTGAGCGCGACATAGGCCGAGGCCAGCACGCAGACCAGGATGACCCGGAGGATCAGGCGCCAGCGGCGGCGCAGGATATCGAGGATTTCGTCGATCAGGTCGAGAGGAGACATGGGACAGGCTTTCCGGTCGCAAATTCGGTTTCGGCAAGACTACACACCACCGCGTCAATCCTGCGGCGGAGATGTTTCAAGAATCGGGCACCCGCGCCAGCACCGCCGGCGTCAGCTGCGCCCGCGGTTCAGAACGACCCCCATCAGCTTGGATCTGTTCTTGATCAGCCGTTCGCATTCCTCGATGTCCTTGGTCTGCGTGCTGGTGCCGTCGGCCACCAGCAGCACCCCGTCGACATGCGGCAGGACCGCGGCAAGGTCGTCGTATTCGAGCATCGGCGGCAGATCGAGCATGACCACGTCCGGCTTGAGCAGATGGGTCATCTCCGAGACGGCACCGGCCACGAGCCCGCTCTGCAGCAGGTCCGAGGCATTGGGCCGGGCGCTGCGCGACAGGCCGAGCGCGAGCCCGTCGTTGTAGCGCACCACATGCTGGAAGAACGAGATTTCACCGGTCAGGAACTCGTCCATGTTGCCCTCGGCCGCGACGCCGATGGTCTCGGCAACGGCGGGGGCGCGCAGGTTGAGATCGAGCAGCACGGTCTTGCAGCCGGGCACCCGGCTCAGCGCGCGGGCGAGGTTGACCGCGGTAAACGTGGCGCCGCATCCCGAACGCGGCGAGGCGACGGCGATCCGGCGCAGGTCTTCCGAGCGGACCGCCTGCAGGAACTGCGTCCTGAGCTGGTCGAACGCCTGGACAGCTTCCTCGCGCTTGGCCGCGACCTTGCGGCGGCGCCAGGTGCGCGGCACTTCCGCCTCGGTGCGCTTGGCATTGTGCAGAACGCCCCAGACTTCCTCGCGCGGATCGCGTTCGATCCCCGTGAGCGACCCGCTCGGCACCGCGACAAGGGCGGTGCCGGTGGGCTTCTTCCTGTCTTCGTCCGTAGAATTATTCTGGTCCGACATACCGGTCACAGTCTCGTCCGCATGGAGATCCGAAATCATCTTGTTCATCGTACGGGTCTCCCGTGTCCGAACTACAGGCTCAATAGCCGGTCCGGCGGACCATCACAATGACCGTACGCACAAGAATGGACAGATCTTCGCGGAAGGTTACCTGACGACGATAGATCCTGTCCATCTCGGCCCGGTAATCGAAATTGCGATCGTTGCGTTCGGACACTTGCCACAGGCCTGAGATGCCCGGCCGCATGCCCCAGTAGATCGGGCCTTTGTAGATCGCCACCTGGTCGGGCAGCATCGGGCGCGGGCCGATCAGGCTCATGTCGCCGGTGATCACGTTCCACAGCTGCGGCAGTTCGTCGAGCGAGGTCACGCGCAGCACGCGGCCGATGGTGGTGATGCGCGGGTCGCACTTGAGTTTCTGGGTTTCTTCCCATTCGCGCTTCAGCGCCGGGTCGCTGTCGAGCAGGGCCGCGAGCTTCTTGTCGGCGTTCTGCACCATCGTGCGCAGCTTCAGGATCTTGTAGCGCGACCCGTCGGCGCGCATGCGCTCCTGCTGGTAGAACGGATTGCCGCCCTCGACCCAGAGCGCCAGCGCGGTCAAAAGGACCACCGGCAGGACGAAGGGCGCGGCCAGCAGCACCAGCACGAGATCGATCACGCGCTTGCCGTGACGCAGGTACCACGAAGAATCTGCGGATTTGACGCCCGACACCGGACGCGGGAAGGTTTCGATCGCCTTCATCAGCCGCGGCCTCAATTCCGCTGCGGCATCGACGTGCGGTGCGATTGCGCGTTTCACATCGCCCACCGGAAGGACGCCTGTCTCAACCCGGCTTCCGGTCATTGTTCTGTCCATGTCCCACCCCTTCTCTTTTGCTCGACCGGCTAACCGAGTCCGCCCCTCAGCAGTCCTCGGCACTCACGCTCCTCGGCCCGGCGCCTTTTGGTGGCGCATGAGCGGGTACGGACATCCCGCTCTGGGCTGAGGCAAACACCCGGTTCACACTCGTTCCAACGGCACAATCGAGACCAATACTTGCCCCAATCTCGCCTCAATCAATCTAACACCGGCCCGGGCCCGGACCCTGTGCTATCTGTTCTACATACCGTTTCTTGCCTCGCAACAATTCTACGATTCGAGCCTCGGTTATGCAACGAAG
>JAGRMP010000568.1 GCA_020441225.1 Maritimibacter sp.
TTCGAGAGCCTCAAGGAGATGCATGTCGAGGTCAGCCGCGACCGGGGCCGCAAGCCCAAGGTGGCGGTGTTCATGGGCACCAAATTCTCGACCTCGACCCAGCTCTCGGAACGGATCCTCGATCTGTTGCACCGCTCCGATCTGAGCGCCCTGCCCGCCCACACCCGCGACTGGATCCGGCTGCAGGCGGAGCTTTCGAAACTGCCCGAGGCGGGGCGGCTGCTGGTCGAGAGCTTCCCCTACGAGGGCCGGGCGCACTCTTGTGTCTACGGCTTTGCCGGCCGCGGCGCGCAGCAGACGCTGGGGCTGCTCCTCACCCGGCGGATGGAGGAGGCGGGGCTGGGGCCGCTCGGCTTCGTCGCCACCGATTACGCGACGCTGATCTGGTCGCTCGAACCGATGCGCGACGCGGCGCTGATCGATTACGGCGGGCTTGTCGACGGGCTCGACGGGTGGCTCGCCGAAAACGCGCTGATGAAGCGCAGTTTCAAGGCGGCGGCGACCATTGCCGGGCTGACCCCGCGCAACTTCCCGGGCAAACGCGCCAATGCCCGCCAGGCGACGTTTTCCTCCGACATCCTATACGACACGCTGCGCAAGTACGATCCCGACCACCTGCTGCTCGACATCACCCGCGAAGAGGCGATGCGCGGGCTGATCGGTTTCGGCCGGATCGAGGAGATGCTGGCACGCACCCGCGGCCGGATCGATCACGTGGTGGGCGACCGGGTCACGCCCTTTGCCGCGCCGCTGTTTCTCGAAGTGGGCAAGGTGCCGGTCGAGGGCGCAGGCGCCGAGGCGCTGGTGGCGGCGGAAGCGGCCCGGCTGATGGCGGAAGCGGGGCTCGGCTGACCGGGAATCGGGCAGACAGGCGAAAAAAATTTGTTCGTGCTGTGTTCTATTCACCCAGTCGCAACCTTTTTGCGCTTTTCTGCGGATCTAGGCCACGATTGCACGGGGAATGCCTGACATGACCGAGATCGACAGCAGCAAAAAACATTGCATCAACGTGTTTGCGCATTCGCGCCGACTGCACATTCTGCACCTCCTGACCGCGCGCCCGGAGCTGGGCCACAGCCTGGCGACGCTGCAGCGCGCGACCGGCTACGGCGAAACGCCGCTTCTGCGCCACCTCGAGGAGATGGAGCAGAAAGGGCTCATCAGCCGCGATGTCGCCGGCCATCGCGTCGTCGGCCCGCGCATGCCGGGGCTTTCCATCGGCTCCCTCGCGCGCGCCGCCCGCCGGGCCCACCTCGCCACGCTTCCGGCGCGCAAGGTGGCCTGACCGCCTTGGGGTGCTGGGCCGAGAGCGGCCCGGGGGGGTGCTGGGCCTAGAGTGGCCCGGGCCGGCGCTCTTCCGAGAGCAGGACATTGGCCTCGACCTCGCCGACACCCGGCAGCGTCATGATCCGGCGCCGCAGGATCCTTTCGAAGTCGGCCAGGTCGCGTGCCACGATCCTGAGCCGGTAGTCGTAGAGCCCGAGCACGTGGTGGACGAGTTGCAC
>JAGRMP010000569.1:0-3653 GCA_020441225.1 Maritimibacter sp.
CACCATGTTCGCGGGCGCGCTCGTCTTGCGCGAAGCCATCCCGCCCGTCCGCTGGATCGGCGCCGGAATCGCTTTCGCCGGGCTCGCCTGGATCCTCTGGCCTGCGGGGCAGGGCGCGCCCGATCCGGTGGGCGCTACCCTGATGCTCGCCGCCGCGCTGGGCTGGGGGCTCTATTCGCTCATCGGCCGCAAGGCGGGCGCGCCGCTCGTCACGACCGCCTGGAGCTTCGCCCTGGCGCTTCCGGCGGGGCTGATCGCCGCCTGGGCCGCACCCGGCACCCTCGACGGGACCGGCATCGGCCTAGCCATCCTCTCCGGCGCGGTCACCTCGGGGCTCGGCTACGCGCTGTGGTACGCCGTCCTGCCCGGGCTCGGCGCGACCGTTGCCGCCGTCGCCCAGCTCACCGTCCCGATCCTGGCGATGGCGGGCGGGATGCTGGCACTCGGCGAGCCGCTCACCCTGCGCTTCGTGCTTGCCGCGGCGCTGGTGCTCGGCGGCGTCGGGCTCTCGCTCACCGGCCTGCGGCGCCCCGCTTAGCCCCGAGGCTGTCCGGCACGCCAGGGCCTCGGGAATTGCCCCCGGATTTTCCCCGCATTTCTTTTGCCACCCGCCTTAAAACACCCGCCCCGCGCCCTTAAGTTAAGGCCAGTAACATTCAACAAACGGGGACAACCATGTTACGCGCATTTCTTCCTGCCTTGGTCATCGGACTGGCGGCGCTGCCGGCGCTTGCCGCAGACGGCGGCGACTGGCGCTTCGGCGGCGACGCCTATGTCGGCGGCCGCACAATCGTGGTGAGCGGGGCCCCGGTCCAGGACCTCTTCGCCGCCGGCCAATCGGTGACCGCCACCGCTGAGATCGCCGGTTCGGCCCATATGGCCGGTCAAAACGTCACCCTCGAAGGCCGCGTCGGCCAGAACCTCTACGCCGCCGGGCAGAATGTCGACATCGCCGCGCCGGTCGCCGGCAACGTCACCGTGGCCGGCCAGGATCTCACCGTCACCGAACCGGTCTCCGGCAACCTGCGCGCCGGCGGCCAGTCGGTCGAGCTGCGCGCGCCGGTCGCGGGCAACGCCATCATCGGCGCCGAGGAGGTGCGGATCGACGCCACCGTCAGCGGCGATCTGGCGCTTGCGAGCGACAACATCGATTGGGGCAACGACGCCCGTGTCGAGGGCGAACTGCATGTCTACGCGCAGACCCCGGACGCGGTCGACGTGCCCGACCGGGTGGCCGCGGGCGACCGGGTCTTCGTCCACGAGGTCGAGAAATTCGACGATGCCGGGGCGATGCGGGGCTTCGAGCGTCCGAGCTTCCTCGAGCGGCTGCGCAACTGGATCGGCGGCGTGGTCGTCGTCGGCCTGCTCGGCACGCTGTTCGCGGCCATCGCGCCGAATTTCCTCGCCGGTCTTCGCACCCGCGCCCTCGCCCGGCCGGTCTTTACCGGCCTCGTCGGTGCCGTCGGCCTCTCGGCGCTGATCGGCTCGGTGGTGCTGCTCGCGATGACCGGTTTCGGCATCCTCCTGATCCCGCTGTCGATCGTCGCCGCGGTGCTGCTCGGCGTCACCGGCTACGTGATCGGGACCTATGCGCTGGGCGTCTGGGCCACCGGGATCGCCGGACGCGGCGCGCCGGACAGCACCGGCGACCGGGCCGTGGCCGCCTTTGCCGGCGCCGCCATCGGTGCGCTCGTGGGGCTCATCCCCTGGATCGGCTGGCTCGCGGTGATGGCGATCTTCCTGGTCGGTGCCGGTGCGCTTGTGGCACGCAGCATCCGGCTCGACCGCGAAGACCTCGCCGCCTGAGCGACCGACGAAACCCCCGAAGCGCCGCGCACCCGATGCGCGGCGCTTTGCCGTTTGCCGTTCAACTTCCCGCGCGCCCCTCGAAACCGTCCGCCCCTTCGCCTATCTCCGTCCCATGCGCCTGTTATCGCCGCTCATCGCAGGTTTCGGCCTCGCCCTGACATCGCCCGCCCCCTCCCTGGCGGCGGAGGGCGATTGTGTCGTGCTCCTGCACGGGCTCGCCCGGACCCCGGCCTCGATGGTGGTCATCGAAGAGGCGCTCCTGGGCCTGGGCTACGCGGTGGTGAACCGCGGCTACCCCTCGACCACCGCGCCGATCGAGGAACTGGTCGAGCTCGCGCTGCCGGAGGCCGTCGCCGCCTGCGGCGACCGCAGGACCCATATCGTGACCCATTCCATGGGCGGCATCCTCGCCCGCGTCTGGCTGCGCGACCACCGGCCGGTGAACATGGGCCGGGTCGTGATGCTCGCGCCGCCCAACCAGGGCTCGCAGCTCGTCGACGCCTTCCGCGATTACCAGCTCGGCGATTTCGAACCCTTCGCCTGGCTCAACGGCCCCGCCGCGCTGGAGCTCGGCACCGGCCCGGGCTCGGTGCCCAACAGCACCGGCCTGCCCGCATTCGAGCTGGGCGTGATCGCCGGTAACCGCTCGATCAACCCGGTCTTCTCCTCGCTGATCGAAGGCGAGGACGACGGCAAGGTCTCGGTCGAGAGCACGAAGATCGACGGCATGACCGACCATATCGTGCTGCCGGTGACCCATACCTTCATGATGATGAACCCGCTGGTCATCGCCGAGGTGGTCACGTTCCTCGAAACCGGCCATTTCGACCAGAACATGAGCTGGGGCGAAGTGGTCGACCGGGTGCGCGAGGAAGCGGGCTACGACTGAGCCGGGCGGCGCCGCCGCCGTTCGGATGTCGTCGCAGACCGCGCCGCCCCGACCACCGATGCGCCACCCATGGCGGGCATCCATCGCTCCCAACCCGTCCCTTCTTTGCTCCCAAAATACCTTCCGGGGGTCCGGGGGTGGAAAACCCCCGGTCCGAGGGGGCCACACGCGCAGACGCCGATGTCAGCCCCGCGCCGGACCTATGATGCCGGCCCTGTGATCCGGTTGACATGCCCCATCTTGCGGCCCGGCTTCACCTCGGCCTTGCCGTAGAGATGCAGCGCCACGCCCGGATCGGCGGCAAGCGCTTGCACCCGGTCCATGTCGTCGCCGATCAGGTTTTCCATCACCACGTCGGCATGCCGCGCGCCGTCGCCGAGCGGCCAGCCCGCGACGGCACGGATATGCTGTTCGAACTGGTCGATGACACAGCCGTTCTGCGTCCAGTGGCCCGAATTATGCACCCGCGGCGCGATCTCGTTCACCATCAGGCCAGTATCCGTGACGAACAGCTCCACCCCCATCACGCCCACGTAGTCGAGCGCCGTCACCAGCCGCTCCGCCGCCGCCCGCGCCGCCTGGCGCTGGGCGTCGGTGAGCGCTGCGGGCACCGTGGTGGTGGCGAGGATCCCGTCCTTGTGGACGTTCTCGCCCGGGTCGTAGCTCGCGACCGCCCCGTCCGTGCCGCGGGCGACGATCACGCTCACCTCGCGGGTGAAGCGCACGAAACCTTCGAGGATGGCGGGCGCCCCGGCCATGGCCTCCAGCGCCTCCGCCGCCTCCGCCGCCGTCGAAATCCGCACCTGGCCCTTGCCGTCGTAGCCGAACCGCCGGGTTTTCAGGATCGCGGGCAGGCCCACCGCCGATATCGCCCGGGTGAGGTCGTGCAGGTCGAAAACGGCGGCATGGGGGGCGACCGACAGCCCGCAACCGGCGATGAACTCCTTCTCCACCA
>JAGRMP010000569.1:3743-4007 GCA_020441225.1 Maritimibacter sp.
ATTCGTAGGTGATGACGTCGACGCCGGTGCCGAAGGCGCGCAGCGCCGAAACGTCGTCGTAGCCCGCCGTCGTCACCCGGTCGGCCACCTGGCCCGCGGGCGGCTGGGCGCCGGGTTCGAAGATATGGGTCTTGAGCCCCAGCCGCGACGCGGCGACCGACAGCATCCGGCCGAGCTGGCCGCCGCCGAGGATGCCGACGGTGGCCCCCGGCGCGAGAGGCGGGGCGTCAGTCATCGCTGGGCGCATCCGGGATCGAGGCCGAG
>JAGRMP010000570.1:0-948 GCA_020441225.1 Maritimibacter sp.
TTCTGCCAGAAGCTCATGGATGCCGGGATCACCATCAACCGCCCGCCGCGCGATGGGCGGATGGCGTTCTTCAAGAGCCCCGACAATGTCAGCGTCGAGCTGATCCAGGAGGGCGAAGCGCTGCCGATCCAGGAGCCCTGGGCCTCGATGGCCAACGACGGGAGCTGGTGACGTGAAACCGATGCTCGAACGCCCGGCGCATCGGATCTGGCTGCTCAACCAGGCGGACGCCCTGATCGACCTCTTCCGCGGCGTCACCGGCGGGCCCGCCGGCTTTCGCATGCTCGGGGTCGACGGCCGGCCGATGTTCGGCGCCGACGAGGTTTTCGGCATCCACGACACCACGCGGATCGTGCATGTCTTTTCGCTCGCGACCCAGATGGGCATCCCGGGGCTTCGCGACGGGATCGACCAGGGGATGGAATTCCTCTGGTCGGCCTACCGCGATGCGCAGCACGGCGGCTATTTCTGGAGCGTGAACGCCGATGGCCCGGTGCGCGCCGACAAGCAGGCCTATGGCCATGCTTTCGTGCTGCTCGCGGCGAGCTCGGCGCTCCGGGTCGGGCATCCGCGCGCGCAGGCGCTGCTCGACGACGTCACCCAGGTGATCGAGGAGCGGTTCTGGGAGGATGGCCCGGGCGCGATGGCCGAGGAATTCGAGGCCGACTGGTCCGAGATCGGCCCCTATCGCGGGCAGAACTCCAACATGCATTCGACCGAGGCGCTGATGGCCGCCTTCGAGGCCACGGGCGAGCGGTCCTATCTCGACAAGGCTGAGCGGATCGCCTGGCTCATCATCCACAAGGCCGCACGGGCCGAGGGCTGGCGGGTGGCCGAACATTTCGACGGGCTGTGGCAGGTCGACCGCGATTACGACGGCGACCCGATGTTCCGCCCCGCCGGCACCACGCCCGGCCATGCGCTCGAATGGGCGCGTCTGCTCATCCA
>JAGRMP010000570.1:996-3063 GCA_020441225.1 Maritimibacter sp.
GGGGTTGTTTGCCCGCGCCTGCGAAACCGGCTGGGACGCGGCGCGCGGCGGCTTCGTCTACACGCTCGACTGGGACGACAAGCCGCTCCAGCCGCTCCGGCTCTGGTGGCCCAATGCCGAGGGCATCGGCGCGGCGGCATCGCTCCTCAAGCGCGGGAACGATCCGCTCGCCGAAGACTGGTACGCAGGGATCTGGGACGTGGTGGCGGCGCAGTTCATCGACCACACGCGCGGTGGCTGGTATCCCGAGATCCTGCCCGACGGCACGCCCGGCGACGCGATCTTCACCGGCAAGCCCGATCTCTACCATTCCTTCCAGGCCTGCGTGGTACCGCTGCTCACGCCCGGGATGCATCTCTCGGGCGACATCGCCGAAGCGCTCTAAACAGCCGCCGGGACAACGCCCCCCAGCGTCCCGCTCGACATTGCCGGGCCGGGCCGCTAGGGGGAACGCATGCGCGTGTTTCCAAGCCCCATCGGCGACGGCATCGTCTTTTTCGACAATCTGCTTTCGCCTGAACAGGTTCCGGTCGCTTACGACCCGGATGCACGTGCCTTTGTCAGCGACGTGCCCTTCTGCGCCAACCGCGAGGTGATCGGCTGCAACTGGGTCGCGACGGAGTCGGGCGCGCTCTGCGCCGCCTGCGCCATGACAAAGATGGCCCCCGATACCTCGATCCCCGGCGCGTTCAACAACTGGGCCAGGACCGAGGCCGCCAAGCGCTGGGTGCTGGTCAACCTCAGGCACTGGGGCTGGTTCGGGCCGCGCGATACCGGGGTGCCGCCGATCTTTCACATGCTCGCCGAGGGGGTCGAGCCGGTGGTGATGGGGCATGCGAACGGGGTCATCACCATTTCCATCACCGAATCCGACCCGGTGCTCAACGTCATACGGCGCGAGGCGCTCGACGAGAGCTATCGCACGATGATCGGCCATTTGCGCCACGAGCTTGCGCATATGATCTGGTGGCGGCTCAGCATCGAGGACGAGTTTCTCGACGGGTTCCGCGCGCTCTTCGGCGACGAACGGGCGGATTACCGCGCCGCGCTCGACCGGCATTACGCAGCGGGGCCGCCGAGCGGCTGGCAGAACCAGTTCCTCTCCGCCTATGCCTCGGCGCATCCGCACGAGGATTGGGCCGAAACCGCGGCGCATGTGCTGCACCTGATCGATATCGCCGACAGCGCCCTCGCGGTTGGCCTCACCGGGCCGGATGTGCCGGACCGCGACTGGGATGCCTATTCCGAGCCGGATGCGGAAGTGCTCATGACCATCGCCGCCGAGCTTGCGATGCGGATCAATCACGTCAACCGGTCGATGGGGCTGTCGGATCTCTATCCTTTCGTCCTCGCCGACGAGACCCGGCGGAAACTGGCCTTCGTCCACAAATGGTTGCGGCGCGGGCCCTGGATCTACGTCCCGGACGGCTGAGCTGTGCGATCCCGGCGACCGCCGGTGCCCTGTCCGTTTTCGGTATACCATTGCACACATTGACTTGACTCGGGCCCGGATTTAGGCGATTTCGCATCCGACCGCCGTCGCCGGCCCGGGAGGCGAAGCAAGCCGCCCATAGGCCGGCCGACGCCCCGGCCCCATATACTGGCGACCACTCCGGGCAGCCATCAGGCCCATGACACAGGGAGACGAGACATGACCGAGACCCCCGATATCATCTACACCAAGGTGGACGAATCCCCGGAACTTGCGAGCGCTTCGCTGTTTCCCATCGTCCGGGCCTTTGCCGCCAAGGCGGGCATCAACGTCGAAACCCGCGACATCTCGCTGGGCGGCCGGGTGCTGGCGGCAGTGTCCGATCTGATCGACGGCGACTTTCCCGATCACCTCGCAGAGCTGGGCGAGCTGGTGAAGCAGCCCGAAGCCAACGTCATCAAGCTCCCCAACATCTCGGCCTCGGTGCCGCAGCTTCTGGCGACGATCAAGGAGCTGCAGGACCAGGGCTTTGCGGTGCCCGATTACCCGAACGACCCCACCACCGACGCGGAACGCGACATCAAGGCGCGCTACGACGCGGTCAAGGGCTCGGCGGTGAACCCGGTGCTGCGCGA
>JAGRMP010000070.1:0-3017 GCA_020441225.1 Maritimibacter sp.
CAATCGAGCGTGACGACCCGGCGCGACATGAAGGCATCGAGATGCTTGAGCCCGCGGCCCGACAGAACCTCTTCGACCGAGGGGAACCCATGGGCATCTTCGAGCGCCTTGCACAGGGCAAACTCGGTCTCGGTCCGGATCGGCAGGTTGGCGTGCCCCGCCTCCGCGGGCGGCACGAAACGCCCGCCCGGCGTCGCATAGACCGGCGCGCAGTTGAACCCGGTACCGATGCCGATCACCAGCATGGCCGCATCGGGCCCGGGCTGGGCGCTGCCCGCGACCACCTGTTCGAGCGAGCTGTCGGGCAGGTGCCCGAGCGCGTAGCCCTGGGCCTGCAGATCGTTCAGCACCGAGACGGTCTCGGCCTTGGCGGCGCGCGCGATCGTCTCGGCGTCGATGGTCCAGTCGAGGTTGGTGAGCGACAGCGTCCCGTCGCGTACCGGCCCGGCGCCGGCGACACAGGCCCCGGCGCAGTCGGGATGACCGGCCTCGGCAAGGAAGTGCTCGAACACGGCCCCCAGCCCCGGATATTCCGCGTTGCGGTACTTGCGCACGCTGTCGGCGATCAGCCTCGTGCCTTCGGCCAGCGCGACCCTTGTGTTGGTCCCGCCGATATCGGCGAGCAGGGAATAGGTGTTGGGGGCGGCCATGGCGGGCTCCGCGTCAGTTGTGGGCAAGGGCGGTCTTCAATGCGTGATACGAGGCCTTGGGCGTGCGTTCAAGGCTGTCGAAATCCACCCGGACGAGGCCGAAGCGCTTGTCATAGCCCAGCGCCCACTCGAAATTGTCCATGAGCGACCAGGTGAAATAGCCCTTGAGCGGCACGCCCGCCCGGATCGCATCGAGCGCGGCGCCGAGATGCGCGTCGATATAGGCGATCCGGTCGTCGTCCTGGACGGCGCCATCCTCGGCCCGGTCGGGCGCGGCCATGCCGTTCTCGGTCACGTACTGCGGGATGCCTCCGGCGTAGGAATGCACCCGTTTGAGCACATTGGTCAGCCCCTCGGGGTAGATCTCCCAGCCCATCTCGGTCTTGGGCAGGGGGCCTGCCACATGCGCGCTGGCCGGCCAGAGCCCGTCGCCCGGCCCGATCAGGTTGCGGGTGTAGTAATTGGTCCCGATCCAGTCGAGTTTCTGCGAGATGGTTCCCATGTCGTCTTCCCAGCCCGCGGGCATATGGGCCCCGAGCCCCTCCAGCGCCTCCGCCGGGTAGCTGCCCCGGAACACCCCTTCGAGGAACCAGCGGTTGTAGGTCGCATCCTCGCGCGCCGCCGCGGCCACCGCTTCCGGGCTGTCGTCGGCGGGGTGGATGTCTTCGTGGTTGAGCACGATCCCCAGGTTCTGCTGCCCCCGCGCGCGCATCCGGTCCATCGCCATGCCATGCGCCAGCAGCACGAAATGCATCGCCCGGGCGGCGGCGCGGATGTCGCGCAGGCCGGGCGCGTGGATCCCGAGGAAATGGCTGAGCCAGGACACGCACCAGGGCTCGTTGATCGTGCCCACGCCCCAGAGCCGGTCGCCGACCCGGTCGAGCGCCACTTCGGCGTAATCGGCGAACCAGTTGGCGATATCGCGGTTGCGCCAGCCGCCGAGGTCCGAGAGCGCCGCCGGCAGGTCCCAGTGGTAAAGCGTCGCGAGCGGCTTCAGCCCGCGCTCCAGCGCGCCATCGACCAGCCGGTCGTAATAATCGAGCCCTTGGGCGTTGGGGGTGCCGCGGCCCTCGGGCAGGATCCGCGACCAGCTCATCGAGAACCGGTAGGCGTCGAAATTGCCGTCCCTGAGGAGGTCGAGGTCTGCGTCGAGCCGGTTGTAACTGCCGCAGGCGACGGATCCGTTCTCGCCTTTGGCCACGTTGCCCGGGGTGGCGGCGAAGGTGTCCCAATGCGACGGGCCACAGCCGCCGAAGGACGAACCTTCGACCTGGTAGGCCGCCGTGGCGGTCCCGAATAGGAAGCCTTCGGGGAAGACGGAACGGGAGATCGAAAGGGCCATGGGGCAGGCTCCGGCTTGATGGTTTGGCAGGAAAGGCCGCGCGCGGCGCGGCCGTGTCCGGGCACCCTAGGGCCGATGCACGGGGAGGTCAAAGACAATCTATAACGATTACGTAACCCGCTGCGGCCGGGGCCTATCGGGCGGGCCGGGGGGCGAAAGCGCCGCGCCGGGTCCCTCGAGCCGCGGATGCTTGCGCGCGGACGCCGGGCGGGCTACATCCCTGCGAGCAGCATCATTCCCCTTGTTTCACCAGCGAAGGCCGCAACCCATGCGCGCGGAAACCCAGAAGACCGTCGAGGCCATCGAAGCCTCGCTGAGCCTCCTCGAAAAACGGATCGGCATGGAGACGGCCGACCACCGGCTCGAGGAGTTGAACGCGATGACCGAGGACCCGGAGCTGTGGAACGACCCGGCCCGGGCGCAGAAGCTGATGCGCGAGCGCCAGTCGCTGGCCGATGCCGTCGACGGCTACCGCGCCATGGCGCAGGACCTGTCGGACAATGTCGATCTGATCGAGATGGGCGAGGCGGAGGAGGATGACGAGGTCGTCGCCGACGCCGAGGCCGCGCTCGAGAAGCTCAAGGAAAAGACCGCCGCCGCCGAGCTCGAGGCGCTCCTGAACGGCGAGACCGATGCCAACGACGCCTTCCTCGAGATCAAGTCGGGGGCAGGGGGCACCGAGGCCTGCGACTGGGCGGCGATGCTGGCCAGGATGTACACCCGCTGGGCCGAGCAACGCGGCTACACCGTCGAGCTCCAGGAAGAGACGCCGGGCACCGAGGCCGGGATCAAGTCGGTCACCTACCAGATCAAGGGCCACAACGCCTATGGCTGGCTCAAGTCGGAAAGCGGCACCCACCGGCTGGTGCGGATATCGCCCTTCGGCAAGGGCACCCGCGAAACCTCCTTCGCCGCGGTCGGCGCCTACCCGGTGATCGACGACAATATCGAGATCGAGGTCAATCCGGCCGATATCCGGATCGACACCTTTCGCTCCTCGGGGGCGGGCGGCCAGCACGTCAACA
>JAGRMP010000070.1:3026-8875 GCA_020441225.1 Maritimibacter sp.
CGACTCGGCGGTGCGGATCACCCACTTTCCGACCGGGATCGTGGTGACGAGTTCGGAAAAGTCCCAGCACCAGAACCGCGATATCGCCATGAAGGCGCTGAAATCGCGGCTCTACCAGATGGAACTCGACCGCCGCAACGCCGAGGTCAACGCGCTGCACGAAGCCAAGGGCGACGCCGGCTGGGGCAACCAGATCCGTTCCTATGTGCTACAGCCCTACCAGATGGTGAAAGACCTGCGCACGAACTTCGAGACCTCCGACACCCAGGGGGTGCTCGACGGCGATCTCGACGGGCTGATGGCGGCGACACTGGCGGCGGGGATGTCCGGCAAGGCCCGGGGCACGGGCGAGGCGTAGCCCGGACCGGGAGGTCACATCACGCGGCCTTTTTCGCCTGTCGGTGGAGGGGGGCGTTACCGGATCGCATTCTGCGATAACTTATGGCATTGTGCCGATATTATGATTAGCCGTAACTGGGGGTAAAGATGGCTGCCTACTCTGTAACACTAGATGGTGTCTCGAATTTTCGGTCTGTCGACGGCAATTTGATCCGTTGGAATGGACGCCTGATCGAATCTCTCATCGAGCATGACACTGCGTCCGGCGCGCTCAATGGCACGTGGAAACTCGAGGGACGGAACTGGGAGATCGGGTATCTCTCGGTCGCCGATTCCGATGGCGGGCGCGTGAAGTTCATCGATGCCGACACCAGGTCCGGGCGCCATATCGACGTGCTGGACCTTGGGGTGAATTCCGTTGTGCGCCTCAAAACCACGGCCGTCGACTTCGTGATCGGCCAGAGCGACGCTGACAAGCACAAAGTCACGCTCGGGTCGTCCGACGTGACATCGGTCGATCTCGATGCCGGGATCAACGTCCTGAAAACCCGTGACGGTTTCGTCGGCAGCATTTCGACCGGAGGCGTGGACAAGGTCGTTGTGGGCGCCGGCGGCGCCGGGCTGATCGCGACCGGAAATGAAGACGACACGATCAAGACCCAGGGTGGATTCGTGAGCGCGATCTCCGCCGGCAAGGGGGATGACGACGTTACGATCGGCTCAGGAGGTGCGGAATCCGTCGCCGCCGGTATCGGTGATGACGTCATCAACGCCAAGGGCGGCGTTTCCTACATCAACTCGGGGAGCGGCGACGACGTCGTGTACCTCGGGGCCGAAGGCGCAAGCGTGGTCCAGCTCCAGAACGGGAATGACCTCGTCGTGCTCACCGAGCTGGCGCGGCCGGAACACGGGGTCATCCTCCTGGGAAATGACGGGACCGATACCGTGAGTTTCGCCAGATATTCCGTGGGTGTGACCGTCGACCTCGAGGAAACCGGCTGGCAGGACCCGGCCGCGACGCCGGTGGGCCTGGTCCAGCTGCGCAATTTCGAGAACGTGATCGGGTCCGACCATGCCGACAACCTCACGGGCAACGCGCTGGACAACAAGTTTACCGGCAACGCGGGCGCCGACGTGTTCACGTTTACCGGTACGGAAAAGGATCCGGAGGCGGGCTTCGACAGGGTGCTGGATTACGAAGAGGGCATCGACCTTCTGCGGCTCCCCGGGCAGGCTTTCGGGGATCTGGTGATCCAGGACTACGGGGCTTCGCTCCTGATCACGCACGCCAATGGCGACATCCTGCTCAAGGACATGGCCGGCGTCACCCTCGACGCGAGCGATTTCCTCTTCGTCTGAGACAGGTGCCCGGCGCGCGGCCGTCCTGACGGCCGTGCGTCACCTCCGGTCGTGCCGGGCGCCCAAGGCGCCCGGTGTCTCCGTCTTGACCGATGCGACGTTCTGACGCAACCTCTGCCGAAACAATACACCAATAACAACGGACAGGGCGTGAGATGACGGATGCAATGCTGGTCGAGGCCTCGCCGCCTCCGAAAATCGGGTCGATCGGCTATGGCGATCTCGGCGCGGCGCTGAAGGCGGGGTGGCAGGATTTCCGCCGCGCACCGGCGTTCGGGCTGTTCTTCGCGAGCTTCTTCGTTCTCGGCGGCTGGTTGATCTATTTCCAGCTCGAAACCATCGAACGGAGCTTCTGGATCATCCCGACCGCCTTCGGCTTCCCGCTGCTCGCGCCTTTCCTGGCCGTCGGGCTCTATTGCGTGAGCCGCCGGCTCGAGACCGGACACCCGCTGGTCTGGGGCGAGATCCTCGGGCTCGTGTTCCGCGAGAAGGACCGGCAGATGCCCTCGATGGCGGTGGTCATCATCATGATCTTCCTGTTCTGGATCTTCATCGCCCACATGATCTTCGCGCTGTTCCTCGGCTTCATGCCGATGACCAACATCTCGACCGAGTGGCAGACCACGATCTTCACCGTCGAAGGCTTCAAGATGCTCGCCGTCGGCAGCTTCGTCGGTGCGGTCATCGGCCTCGTGCTCTATGCGCTCACGGTGATCTCGCTGCCGCTGCTCCTCGACCGCGAGATCGATTTCATCACCGCGATGATCACCTCGTGGCAGCTCGTGGCCGCCAATCCGGGGCCGATGCTCGCCTGGGCCATGGTGATCGCGGTGCTGGTGGTGCTGGCGCTGATCCCCGGCTTTCTCGGGCTCTTCGTGGTGATGCCGGTGCTCGGTCATGCCTCGTGGCACCTCTACCGCCGGGCGATCGGGTTCGACGATCCGCCCACGGCGTGAGGGCGCGGGCGGCGGCTATTCGACGATCTCGATGAGCGTGTCGTCGGGCGTGCGCACCACGGCTTCGTAATAGCCGTCGCCGGTGCGGCGGGGCGCCGAGACCAGCAGCCCGTCGGCCTCGAACAGCGCGGCGAGACGGTCGACCTCGGCCAGCGATCCGACCGACAGCGCGATATGCGCCCAGCCGCTGGCTTCGCCCGGCGGCGGCGCGACCCAGGGCCCCTGCATGAGCTCGATCCGCAGCGCCGCCCCGGGCAGGGTCGCGAAGCGCGAGACGAAACCGGCACGGTTGCGGCTTTCGTAGCGCGGGCCGATCTCGGCCGCGAAATAATCGGTCCAGAACATGGCCGCGGCCTCGACATCTTTGGTCCAGAGCGCGACATGGGCGAGTTTCATCGGGGGTTCCTTGGTGCGGCCGGGCAGGGCCCGGACGGAAACGGCCCCGCCGGAACCAACCGGCGGGGCCGCGAACAGGGTGGTCAGGCAGGCGCGATCAGGCCTCGTCCTTGACCCCGACCTTCTTGCCGGAATTGTTCAGCGGATCTTCCTGACGCTGAACCGAGCCTTCGAAATGCGCGCCGCTCTCGATGGCGATGGTCTTGTGCACGATGTCGCCCTCGACCCGCGCGGTCGCGGTCAGGCGCACCTTGAGGCCGCGCAGCCGGCCGATGATCCGGCCGTTGACCACGACATCGTCGGCGACCACTTCGCCCTTGACGGTGGCGGTCTCGCCGACCGTCAGCATGTGGGCGCGGATGTCGCCCTCGACGGTGCCTTCGATGACGATGTCACCGGTGGATTTCATGTTGCCCTTGACCACGAGGTCCGAGGACAGGGTCGAGGCCGGTGCTTTCGCCTTCGGCATCGGCGGCGTGGAGGGCATGGCTCCGGTCGGTTTCGGGGCTTCGGAAGTTGTCGGCTTCACGTCGGGCTCTCCTGCCTGCTTCGGTCCGGGTTCGTTGATCCTGCTTTTAGAAAACATTTCTCGCTGCCTTGATGTATATCATCGGGTCGATTGGGTTGCCGCCCACGCGGATTTCATAATGCAGATGCGGCCCGGTCGACCTGCCGGAATTTCCCATATCACCAATCCGCTCTCCGCGCGAGACTCTTTGTCCTTTACTGACCTTGATGGCCGAAAGATGGCCATAGCGTGTCTCGACCCCGAATTCGTGCTTGATCTTGATGAGGCGGCCATAACCCGAGACCCAGCCGGCTTCGGTCACCACGCCGTCGGCCGAGGCATAGATCGGCGTGCCCACGGGTCCCGCCATATCGGTGCCCGCGTGCAGCCGGCCCCAGCGCATCCCGAAACCGGACGTATAGCGGAACGAGCTTTTCACCGGCATGCCAAAGGGCAGTTTCTCGGCCGCGATCCGGTAGATGTTCATCCGGTCGAGCGCGTCGAGGATCTCGTTGGCACGGGCCGTGTCGGCGTCGATCTCGCTGTCCTTGGTCGACATCACCAGCGGCATCAGCGGGCCGCCCTGGCCGGAATAGCCGCGCTTGACCGTGTCGAGGATTTCCGAGGTCGACATGCCCGAGGCCTGGAACATCTTGTCGAGCGGCTCCAGCGAGACGGTGACGGCGTCTTCGAGCTGGCGGAAGATCTGGTCGTTGCGCTCGTCGCGCAGGCGCTGTTCGAAAATCAGGTTCTCGGCGAATTCCTCGGCTTCGGCCGCATCGGTCGCATGGGCATCGCGTTCGGCGGCGGTCGCTTCGAGCGCGGCGGTCAGGAAGGGCACAGAGGCGTCGGCACCGGTCGGTACGTCCTGGCCGGGCAGGGCGGTGCCGTTGGTGTCGGCTTCGGCCAGCAGCGCTTCAAGCTGTTCTCGGGCCTCGTCGCGCGCCACCACGGCGGCGCCGAGCTTCTTCTGGATCGCGGTGAGTCCGGTTTCGAACTCGACCCGGGCCTCTTCCGAGGCGAGGAGTTCCGATTGCATCGCCGAGATCCGGTCCATCGCCTGGGCGAAGCGGGTCTGGGCGGCGAGGGCTTCGCGCGCGCTCGCGTCGCGCTCGGTGGCCAGGGTCTGCAGGCGCTCTTCGTAGAATACCTGGTCGCGTATCGCCTGGTCGCGGATGCTGCCCGAGCCGATCGAATCCATCATCAGAACGGCGGTGGCGATGATGCCCCAGGCCACGAAGGCCGCGCTCACGAACCAGCCGGTGACCTGGGTGAGCGGCGAGACGATCACGAAGCGGGTGCCCTCGTCCGAGCGCAGGAACACCCGCTGCTCGGGGAAGTTCCGCTCAAGGGCGTGATTCAGTTTGTGAATAAGTCTGTTCAGCACAGGTTCATACCCGTATACCCCGTCCCGTTTCTTGCAAGCCCACTGCCCCTCGGACCGCATTGTCATCCCGTGATTAACGCGGGGGGCAACAGGAGGCAAGTTGAGCGGGATGGAAGAATGAACGCCCCGGGAACGGCGGCGACAATTTGCCGAGCGCAGGCGCATTGTTTTCGCTCGCGCAACAATCCATCGGTATGGCCCCGGACCGGTCCGGGGCGCGGCTGCGCGGGATTGCCGTTGGGCCTTGCCCGGTGGCGGCCGGGCGCTCCGCGGGCCAGCGTACCGGGCGCCGCGCGGCGGAGGCCCCGCGTTCGGCCCCGCTCGCGACCGGTCCGCGGCCTCAGCGGGTTTCGGCCAAGGGCCAGTAGAAATCCGGCGGCAATCCGGCCTCGGCGCGCTTCTCCTCGTTGAACGGCGGCCTCAGGGCCCCGTGGAAATAGCGCTGAACCAGGGCGTGGAAGGCCTCTTTCGGGTCCTGTTCGAACCGGCCGCAGAGAAAATGAAACCATTTCGAGCCATAAGCCACATGGCCGACCTCCTCGGCATAGATCGTCCGGAGCGCGGCGACGGCCTGTTCCGCACCGGCCGCCTCGAAGATCGCGATCATGTCCGGCGTCACGTCCAGCCCGCGCGCTTCCAGCACCATCGGCACGACGGCGAGCCGGCCCATGAGGTCCTCCGCGGTGTCTTCGGCCGCGCGCCACATGCCGGCGTGCGCGGGCAGGGCGCCGTAAGACGACCCCATCGCTTCGAGCGTGTCACAGACAAGGTTGAAATGTTTCGCCTCCTCACCCGCGGCCTTGGCCCAATCGTCGTAGAAGCCGAGCGGCATCGGCGTGGCGGTGAAGCGGGCGATGATGTCCCAGTGCAGATCGACGGCGTTGAGCTCGATATGGGCGACGGC